>JBAQLI010000089.1:0-6789 GCA_049301735.1 Candidatus Methanoperedens sp. | reverse complement strand
AACGGGATTTACGGGATGAAATGCAGTAAATCTATCCTGTTTATCCTGTAAATCCTGTCTATTGATGAATTTTTGATCTCGAAAAACAATGCATAATTCGCAAAATTGGAATTATTGGATGGGCTCGCTCTACTGATAATTCCTTCCTTGATACAGTCGGCTTTTCTTTAATCAACTGCAATATCATCTTCTGCTTTTCTGTTAGTTCTGACCACCATTTCTGACCACTTCTTCTCCGACCTTTTCCATTCTATAAAAAACTACCACAAACCCGCTCTTAAGTTTTTTGAACTCTACCTTCACATTCTGTTTTTCACATTCCTCATAGATTCTTCTGATACCAGAACCCCATCGTTCAATTTCTTTACTCAAATATAATGTATGTGCAATGAGAGGATTCCTTAAAATTGACCTTTCCTCCCCTTTAATGAAATCAAAAGGGCTGTACTCCTCTGGAAACTGCCCAGGATTATATATCTCAATCCTATCTTTAAAAATCGCTATCTCATTTCCTTTAGGATTATTATAATCTCTATGACATAAAGAATTAACGATCGCCTCGGTTATTGCTCTGACAGGTACCTCCGGTATTTCTACTCTTTCCCTGCCTACAAATTTTGCTCTCCAATTCATATGTTCTTTAATATACGACTCAGACTGTTCGAGTAAATTGAAGATATTACCTTTGAACTGCTTAATATCAAGAAATGTAAGTTTATCCACCCCGGCAAAAACTGCCGCTTGTACCTCAAGAGAATTATTATCGCAGAATAATACATCAACAGCTCTTAACAGCATATCATCTTTAATAAGATTTAATTTATTTAAAATAGATTCAACATCAGAAAAAGTAAAATTAATCCTGTTGGCTTTATTTGCCTTTGTTACAAAATTCTTAACAGCATCTTCGTTAACATCTCTAATTGTCTTCTCTGAAGCCCCCTCTTCCCACGAAACCTTTTTTTTCTTCAAGAAAAGATTTTCTAATATTGTTTGTTCGCTGACATTCTGTCCAACGATCGTTCCATCGTTCTTTATTCCAAAATATAACTCTCCTTTTTGATGTTTGTTGAGAATAGAAGAAACCGAGATAATTGCCTCCTTTAACTCCGAAGTTGACTTCTTCAATTCCAATTTTTCGGATTCTTTAAATGCCATTTTTTTCCGCCCTTGCGCATCCATTTAAAAAGATCATATTCCAAATCTAAACCTTAAATGCCAGCTCTCCAAGGTTCTTCCTTATCTCTTCTTCCAATTCTCTCGATCTCTTGAACTGCCCCGCCAGTTCCGCCGTCAGCCTCGCCATCTTCTCCTCAAACGGCTCCCCATCCTCTTCAACCTCCTCAGCGCCCACATACCGCCCCGGAGTCAGGATATGCCCGTGCTTCCTGATCTCATCCAGCTTAACTGCCATGCAGAATCCCGCTACATCCTCATATTTTCCGCCCTCCCCGCGCCATGCGTGATATGTGAAGGCGATTTTCTGGACTTCATCATCAGTAAGTTCCCTGTGCCTTCTATCCACCATAACTCCCATCTTTCGCGCATCAATAAAAAGAACCTCTCCTCGCCTGTCCCTGAATTTATGGTTTTTCTTATCCCGCGAAACAAACCAGAGGCAGGCAGGGATCATGGTATTATAGAACAATTGCGAAGGCAGCGCCACCATGCAGTCAACAAGGTCAGTCTCGATGATATTCTTTCGTATCTCACCTTCTCCCGAAGTATTGGAAGACATAGAGCCATTTGCAAGCACGAACCCAGCAATACCTGTTGGCGATAAATGGTGAATAAAATGCTGCACCCATGCAAAGTTCGCGTTGCCTGTGGGCGGAACTCCGAATTTCCATCTGATATCTCCCTTAAGAAGTTCGCCTTTCCAGTCACTGTCATTAAAAGGCGGATTGGCGATCACAAAATCAGCTTTCATATCCTTATGCGCATCATTCAGGAAACTCCCTTCGTTGTTCCACTGCACATTTGCATCAATACCCCGAATCGCAAGGTTCATCTTGCACAGGCGCCAGGTGGTCCGGTTTGATTCCTGCCCATAAACCGCGATATCTCCAATTCTTCCTTCGTGTGCCTTTACGAATTTCTCACTTTGCACGAACATTCCGCCTGAGCCGCAGCACGGGTCATAGATACGTCCTTTGTAGGGCTCAAGCATCTCGACCAGTGTTTTAACTATTGATCTTGGTGTATAGAATTGCCCGCCTTTCTTGCCTTCTGCGTCTGCGAACTGTCCTAAAAAGTATTCATAGACCCGCCCCAGGATGTCCTTGGATCTGCTTTCATAATCCCCAAGACCGATGGTGCCTATGAGGTCTATCAGTTCCCCAAGCCTTTGCTTATCAAGAGCAGGCCGCGCGTAATTCATGGAAGAAAGAACACCTTTCAATGATGGATTGTCTCTTTCGACAGCATCCATCGCTTCATCAATAATTTTGCCGATGATTGGCTGCTTTGCATTTTTCTTAAGATGCTCCCACCGCGCTTCTTTCGGGACCCAGAAAACATTTTCTGCCCTGTATTCGTCAGGATCTTCAGGGTCTGCGCCAAGAACAGATTCCCTGACCAGGAATTGATTTTTTTCTTCAAAAGCATCAGAGATATATTTGAGGAATATTAAACCAAGAACCACATGCTTATATTCGGCAGCATCCATGTTATTTCTCAGTTTATCGGCTGTCTGCCAGAGCTTTTCTTCGAAACCCAGATTTGCGCCATTACCGTTAATCTTGTTTTTTGCCATATTCGTGCCCTTCAAAATATCTAAAAGTATCCCGGCATTATAAAACCTTTTATTTTATATGCATCATATAAATATTATTCGCCTCAGATAAGACCTGGGTCAAAATGCTTAATCATTTTTATGGATTTTACAAAACGATTTACATGAGCATGTGGCAAATTACATGCAAATGCACCATTCGACAGGATAACAGGATGGACAGGATAAATTTTCAATCCAATCCTGTTGATCCTGTAAATCCTGTCTGAAATTTATTAATTTCATGGGGATTACTTTGTATCGTTTTCGCAAAATCCAATGCGACGTCATATGCGTTTGATTTATACTAAATTTGGAAAACATACAAATCTCACGAAGGCCTGAATTCGTAAAATCTCGTTGTATTTTTCAATAAGCAAAAGCTTCGAATATGAAATTTTTTGGGATTTGAGCTTTTTTGAGGGATTATTTTAGATTTTAAAGCTATCTTGTCAGGTTTGCTTTAGGCTCTCATAAATCATAAATCAGATTCATAAGCAATGAACGATAAACCAGATATGAAATGATAAATCAAGGCGCAAATAAAGTAATGGAATGCTACGGCATAAAACCCGGGGAAAAAGTGCTAATCGTGGTTGATACTTCAACACCAGCCCCAATAGGTAAAAGCCTGTTCGAAGCCGCAAAAAACCTGGGCTGCGAGGTTATCCTGATGACAATGCTCCCGCGCACCCGGCATGGTGAAGAAATACCCCTGCCTGTGGCCGAAGCAATGAAAACCTCAGATGTGGTTATCGCCCCGACAACTTTTTCCCTGACCCATACCCAGGCAAGGATAAATGCCTGTAAAGCAGGAGCAAGAGTCGCTTCCATGCCCGGAATTACCGAGAAAATGATGGCACAGGGCGGGATGACCGCTGATTACAATAAGATCAATGAGATCGCTATTGAATTGAATAAAAAGCTTGAGAATGCAAAGAAAATCCGTGTAGTTACACATTCAGGCACAGACATATTATTTGACTTTGAAGGATGCAAATGGTTTATGGACACGGGAATGTGTCTTGAACCCGGATGCAGCAGCAATCTTCCAGCAGGAGAGCTTTATATAGCTCCGAAAGATGCTAATGGCATTTTCGTGGTTGATGGTTCCATGAGCAGTTTTGGCCTCCTTGATTCTCCTCTTGAATTTACGGTTAAAAACAGGTATGTGACCGATATCAGGGGCAAGCATGCGCTGAAGTTGAACTCAATACTTGATAAAGTGGGAAAAAAAGCCCGAAATATTGCAGAATTCGGTATAGGGATCAATCCAAAAGCAAAGCTTATCGGGAATGTGCTTGAAGATGAAAAAGTCGCAGGTACGGTGCATATCGCACTTGGTGATAACAGCACTTTCGGTGGAGATGTGATCGCCGGAATTCATCTTGATGGGATTATCAAGGAACCTGAGCTTTTTGTGGATGGGGAAAGATTTATTTTAAGTTTTGACGATTAATATATTATGGAAGAAGTAAACCAGGATGCAGTATTTTTCAGATGCAACGTCTGCAGCTTTGATTTTGAGGCTGACCCGAACTTTATCCCGATACCCTGCCCCCAGTGCGGAAGCGAGGATACGGGGAGAGTGTGAATAGAGAATAGACTATCCGCATAACATAATCAAATCCAATATTGCACAAAAACAGATTGAAGTCAGATGATATATAACTATTATCATTTATATATTTTTAAATATATAAATCATTTTCATAAGCGACTCATTTGAAAATCCCCTTTTCCCCAGAATGCCTTCTTTGCAAAGCCATTGAGGAAGTAAACTGCATTTAATAAAAGTTATATGCAGTTTTGAATATGATATTCCTTTCATATCTCCACTACATATCGATTTTGAAAAAAAAGAGGGATATAATATAATAAAATCCTGAGGCTGAACTCTGCCTGTGTCCTGATCTCGCGCCATATCGCATCCTGGAAGCTCAACAGTGTAAAAGAAATATAATGTCTTTGTAGGCAAGTCTCATTTTTGCATATCTCTCGTCTGTTCACGCAATTGACCGATAGAGGACAGGGCTTTTATCACACAGTCATTACCTTCCCACCATTGGCACTGACCTCTTTGGCAGTGTTGGCGACCCGGCCCCATAATTGACATTAGTGGACACCATTTATTTTCCATTATGGCATTCCTGTATTGAATCCATTATCTTTCCAGAATTTCACGCATTCTCTGCTGTGAAGTGTTATATTTGGCAATTTCGGCAGTAATGGTGGAATGTTGTCATAGCCCGTCAGAGTGACATTACGTGCATCTTTTCGATGTCCTTCTTTTGTTTCAACCCAGTATTCAGAATTCCCTTCTGGGAACTGATTAAGATGGGTGTTCAAGTAAACTTTTATGTTGACATGTTTTTTATCGATTTCAGAGGTCATATTTTCACCATATAGTTTTATGTTTGACTTACTATTTAAAGTTACCTTTTTTTTACAATAAATGTGGTCAAATTAAAAAACATAATCAGATACTAAGGTAGTATTATTATATACAAAATGACCAATAATTAGGAAATATATTGGTAATTTATCAAAGCTTTGCATTCATCCAGGTTGGGTATTTTTGACTATAGTGTTTTGCGTAAATAGTTAGATATATATTGCAGTACATACTCCATATCCAGTATACACATTATGAAGCTAAACCAGTTCATGCAAATAGAAAAAATAGAAGAATTGATGAAAAAACAGAAAAACAAAAGGGACTACGAGAGACTCCTGGCTATACGCCTGCTTATGAACGGTGCAAATCCGGATGACGTAGCAGAAGAGATTAACAGAAGTCGAGCGACAATATATAACTGGGCAGAACTCTGGAACAAAAACGGATGGGAAAGCCTGAAATACAAGCTGCCACCCGGTAAGACCCCAAAATTAAATCAAGATGATCTTAAGGATTTGAAAAAAGCTTTGGAAACGAAAACACCCAAGGATATAGATTTCCTTAACACCGATCAGAATTTTTGGGATATCGAAAAAGCTTTGGAATTCATCAACGGTTACTTTGGAACCAATTACACATATTATGGAGCCTGGAGAGTTTTAAGAGAGAAACTTAAATTCCAGTATACGAAGCCTTACCCAAAGAATTACAAAAGACCTGACAATGCTGAAGAGATTTTAAAAAAAAGATTGAAGATGCAGTAAACATAGTTTTAAAATTAAAAGAGAATAAGGGCTTCAGAGTGGTTTTATGGGATGAAGCAAGCTTTCAGAATAAACCTAATACTACCAAGATTTTAGCTCCACCGAACACGAAAGCAACAATAGATGTCAGCTATAACCCTAAACAGGGTATAAAGGCATTCGGCTGGATTGATATATCCGGCAGCTTGGGAGCAGTATCATCTGACGGCAGCAAGAGGAATGATCTCAAGGAAGCATTAAGGATGTTCAGGAGAATCCACAATAAAGAAGAGCGGATACTTATGCTTATGGATAATGCAAGAATTCATAAGGGAGAGGAAATGGATGTTTTCTATAAAGATAACGGTATAATGCCAGTATTTCTTCCAATTTATAGCTCTGACCTGAATCCTGAAGAACAAATATGGAGAATGGTAAGAAGACCACTTAAGAACAAAGTGTTCAAAGAAAAAAGCGATATAAGGGATGCATTTAAAAGTGCATTTTCTAAAATCAATAATTTGGCAGGTTTACTCGGAAAGTGGATAAAAGAGTTCATTCCAATAGATGCTTATCCATATGTCTCATCGCCATACATATCATCTTCATAATATGTGTCTAAAATGTTTAGCAAAATACTATATTCAGTACTGCTTCCTGTTTTTTAGTGGGATATATTCTGAATTGGAATGATTTTCTCATGTTACCTTGACAACCTATTTGTGGTTCTAATAATATATATCAATATGCCTATCCTTTAAAATGTTATCTTGACAATACTTTTTTCGGGATAGGTATTACAATTTCAAGGGGTCAGACTCAGCCCCGTCATGAAGGAACGGGGTTTTCTCTATCCCTTGACCCATGATTTTATA
>JBAQLI010000088.1:0-2776 GCA_049301735.1 Candidatus Methanoperedens sp. | reverse complement strand
TCTTGAAAGGCTGCTGCCTGAAGAATTTTACTACGGCAAATTTGATCATTGCCGATACATTATACCTGAAATGCCAATCTTTATCGCTGTAGAAGTTGTTTTCTATTTGCTGTGCAATGTCCTCTATATTTAGGAAAAATAAAAATTGGCATAACGAGACATTTCTTAAGCCTATATAGTTTTTAAGGGAGTCTGTGAATGAGACTCCTTTAAACACTTTTATAAATTCTTTCATAAAAAAAGAATTTACAAAGTATTAATACCTATCGGTGAAATACCATCTCTACACGATAAAATCAGGTCATAGCTAAAAAAGAGATAGGTTTTTAAACCAAATAGCTAATTTGACGGCTTTGTATAAATATATTATATGAACGTCCAAATTTCAGACAAGCAGAAAAAGATTTTAAAAACTATGTTGTAACGAAATATGGAAAGCTGAAAGGCACATTATCAAGCGAAGTCGAGAAGGCACTATTGCATTATATCCAATGTGAAAAGACTGGGACAAAGGACTTGAAGATATGAGAACATTAAACCCTCCCTCTTCAAAATATCACGGGGTAAACTTCCACTCAAACAGATGGTATGCCAGTATCAGTAAAGGTCTGGTGAAATATAACCTCGGCTCTTTCACTACCGAAGAAGCCGCTGCTCGTGCGTATGACCAAAAAGCAAAAGAGTTACACGGGTCAAAAGCTAAATTAAACTTTCCGGCGGAACAAACCTGAGAGCACCGATATGAGCATAGGAGGCAAATCAAAATTTAAAATATTGGTAGATATTCTGCTCGCGTCCAGTAAATCAAAAGAGTGGGAAACAGCAAAACGGGAATGGAGGGTAACAGAAATATATTTTGCCGATATTGATAGCATATCCGGGGCGAGTCATTATGAAACCTGTTCATGCAGCCACTATCCCATAAAAGAAGTTATTACAATAACGAATAACCTGAATCAAAACAAATTAATTATTGGGAATTGCTGCATAACAAAAATCATTGATCAAAAAGAAGAGAAAAGGCATAATGCTATATTTAAAGCACTAAAAACCCAAAAAATAAATAAAGAACTAATAGAGCAGGCATATTACAATGATCATTTTATAGATGAATGGAATTCAAATTTATGTTAGATGTATTTAGAAAACGGTCACTCTCAGAAAAGCAATCTAAGTTCTACTGTCGGATTAATGATAAAATCATGCAGTTCTACGAACGCAAATATGAAAAAAATTAAATCGGAATTAAAATTGGATTGCATATTAAGCGCCCGATGCTACCGCGCCTGAGTGAAAGAGTATGCGGAGAAAGGGAGTTGAACCCTTGAACCAGGGGTTCAAACTCAGTTACTTTCTCATTTGAGGAATTTTTACACTGTTGAGTATTCTATACTTTCATACTAAAAATCCGTCATTATCCTGTACTGGTCTATCTCAGGCTGCTTCATTTCTTCGATGAACTGCTCTGTCATAGATCTCACATCTTTTGCTTTTGTGATAGCTCGTCCAACAACGATTATATCTGCGCCTGATTTTAAGGCTTCCTTAACAGTATCCACGCGGATGCCGCCAGCAACTGCCACAAGCAACCTCTCTGATAATTTCTTCATTGCTGAAATGTCGCCGCATGCATGTTCTGCCTTTCCTTCAGTGTCAATTGCCCTGTGCAGTTCCACAACATGTGGTTTGACAGAGAGGGCTTTTATTACTGACAATGGCTTATCAACGTTCAGCATATCGATGACTGCATAAATACCGGTCTTTCTCGCTTCTATTATTGCTTTTTCGATAGTGGATATCGGCGCAAGTCCTGAGATTACAATTGCATCAGCAGTTGCATCTGCGACCATGCGCGCCTCAAGATTGCCTGTATCAAGTGTCTTTAGATCAGCTACAATAAAAGAATTCGGACGTGCCTCTCTAATAGATTGCACTACATTGACACCATATCTCTTGATAAGAGGCGTTCCCGCTTCTATGATAAGATGGTCGCTCTGGGGTACCTGTTTCAGGATATTCTTGACAGCTTCGATATCAGGCATATCAAATGCAACCTGTAGATAAGGTGGGTTCCATAACCTGACGACCTTGAATCCCATGATCGGGTGCATGGTCCTGTCTTTCTCGTACATGAGGGTCTTAACATCCGGGAATCCCTGCATCGCGCGCTCTATTGCAAGCTTTGTGGCGCCATAATTGTAACGGTATATTTTATTGTAATCCTTTGCTTCAGGATGGATAAAAACGCTTACAACAATACTGAGATCTTCAACCTGGTCTTTTGGTATTACGCCTTCCTCAACGGAATCTGCCACGGCTCTTGCCACAGCAGTTTGTGCAGGTCCGAATATCTGGGCGGCCTGTGCCATGTTCTTGACAGTGACCTTTGGCACAATAAGTGTTGCAGGTTTTGCAAGAAGATTTGGCCTTACTACTGAAAGAAGGGGAGTATGTCCCATAGAAAGCTGTGTAAAACCATTCGCAAACGCCTGTCCGACAGGGCCTGATTTTTCTCCGATCATCAAATCAATATGAGCAAGTTCCGGTGCTTCTCCGATTAAAGCTTCACCTATTAAAAACATTATCGTACCTCTGGCCTTAGATTGATTGTTTGGTATTTATGTATTTCTGGAGAAAAATCATACAAATGGCTGTGGGACAAAAATATTAGATAACCCCTAATATGACCAAACTCAGTTCTTTAATACAACCACGTAAACTCTTTTCCCAATGAATTTTCTGGGAACATCAGCTTTGGCTGAAGTACCAAACGGAG
>JBAQLI010000087.1:0-14600 GCA_049301735.1 Candidatus Methanoperedens sp. | reverse complement strand
ACATCAGGTATCCAACCCTACCGAGCAGATTACGCTATGTTACTGTCGGAGCAACCCGATTCTTTGAACCTCGTCATAGGATGTTTCAGAGAACGCATTGCTGCGCAAATCAAAGAACACAAGAGGGAATATGATTAAAGAACCTATGAATATTTCGATACTGCATGAAGGCGGGGGTACGCTTCCTCTCATGTCTGAAGACACGAGCCTCCGCTACCCCTGCACCCCAGCGCAACGTGAAATTGGCTGGGATGGGGACAAACGCTGATAGCGCTGACAGTTTCTTTAGCTGAAGCTTCTTCTTACCAGTCAGGATTATTTCTATCGCTATGCCTGAGAGGAATCTTATATTTAGTAAGCATTTTGGCTACTGAGATTTACTCTTAAAAATGACTGAGAGCCAGAAACAAGCGAAAAGATTATTAGCAATTAGTACAAATATTATATATGAGGAGGTTAGTTGTATGGATTTAATATGGACAATAGTTGTAATTTTGTTGATACTGTGGCTGCTGGGATTTGGGCTCGGTTTTCTTGGGAGCTTAATCCATATATTGCTGGTGATTGCTATTATCGTGATACTGGTCAGAATCATCCAGGGACGCAACCCATTGTAGCCAATCCGCATTTCAACCAAACTATATATAATAGACATATACATAATATTCGTTGTGGAGGTTAATTTATGCAAGAAGAACAAGAAGAACAACAAGAAATAAAAGATCTAAAACATACAATCAGTGAGCTGACTGCCAAATATGAAGACAAATATAATGAACTGTCTAAATCAATAGGGAAAGCGGTCATGGAGAAAAAAGAATCTGCTGAAGCGAAAGTGAATGAAAATCCTCTTGCTTATATGGCAGGAGCATTCGTGGGCGGGGTTGTCGTGGGTTATCTGCTCGGGAGGGGAAAAGACTAGTGGAGCAAAGTATAACAGATTTTCTTTCCGGCCTTTCAAAATCGATAACTCAGGGATTTATCGAGCGTGGTGGAATTGCCAATTCCATAGAAGAAGGTATAAAGAAATCCAGAAAAAAGTTATTTATTACCGGGGTTGCGATCTCACTCGCAGCCACGGGGTTTTTCCTGACCTTCTGGGGGATTGCATCTGCAATTGATGCAATGTTCACTATGCGAGGTCTTGGTTTTGTATTAACAGGTTTAATTGGGATACTGACCGGGGCGCTTGTATATAAGAGATAGAAGCTTGTATATAAGAAATAGTATGGGGAGGTAATTTTATGAGAGAATTAGAATTAATAGAGATAAGGCGTACAATCAGTGAACTGAACGCCAAATTTGATGAACTATCCAGATTAGTAAGGAAAAAAGTCGGGGAGCAACAAAAATGTGCTGAAGCGAAAGTGAATGAAAAACCTCTTGCTTATATGGCAGGAGCGCTCGTGGGCGGGGTTGTCGTGGGTTACCTGCTCGGCAGGGGAAAAAGTTAATGCAGCATATCCATATGTTTTATGTATGGAAAAATACGATCTGATAATCCTGGGAAGCGGCACTGCTGCTTTTGGGGCAGCGACAAAAGCTGTGGATCTGGGAGCAAAGGTAGCAATGATCGAGAAAGGCACGATCGGCGGAACATGCGTCAATGTTGGCTGCGTGCCAAGCAAGAAACTTTTGCTCGTGGGAGATATCAATTATTACAGGAATCATGGTCATGCAGGGCTGGATATCAGTACCGCCATTGATTTTGCGGGAATAATAAATGAAAAAAGAGAGATCATTGAATGTTTGAGGAATACCAGGTACATCAATGTGATCGATTCATTGGGTATAACTCTGATAAGAGGTAATGCTGCTTTTGTTTCAAAAAACGAAGTAAAAGTGGACGGAAAGATTCTTCAGGCGGAAAAGTTCGTCATAGCCACAGGCTCTTCGCCGAATGTTATTCCGATAGAAGGAATTGAAAAGATTGATTATCTCACCAATGTCGAAGCTATGGAGTTATCTGAACGTCCTGGATCAATGATTATACTGGGTGGAAGGTCTATTGCTCTGGAATTTGCCCAGATGTTTATGCATTTCGGGACGAAAGTAACAGTATTGCAGAGAAATCCAAGGATAATACCCGAAGAAGAAGATATAATCTCGGACTATCTCAAAACCTATCTTGAAGAAGAGGGCATAAATATACAAACAGATACAAGTTTAAAAAGTGTCAGAAAAGAAAATGGCAGCATCGTGGTTACTGCGCTCGTTGGAAAAGATAATAGAGAATTCAAAGCTGAAAAACTCCTGGTAGCAACAGGACGGATGCCCAATACTAAAGGTCTGGACCTGGAAAAAGCAGGTGTCGCTGTAGGAAAGAATGGCGCAATAATTGTGGATGATGAGATGAGGACTTCTGCTATCAACATCTGGGCAGCGGGTGATGTCACAGGCGAACCCATGCTTGTGACGGCGGCTGGCAAGGGAGGCTCAATTGCTGCCGAGAATGCCATCGCAGGTAAAGGAAAAAAGATGGACTTAAAAGCTATGCCTCATGCCATATTCACCAATCCCCAGGTAGCAAGCGTTGGCTTGACAGAAAAGGGGGCACAGGAGAAAGGCATACAATGCAGGTGCAGCACCATTCTTATGGAACTTGTACCTAAAGCGCTCCTGGCAAAAGATACACGCGGACTTATAAAAATGGTGATCGATGAAAAAACAGAGCGCATTCTTGGAGTTCATATACTGGCTTCGCTTGCAGCAGATATGATCCATGAAGGAGTGCTTGCTGTGAAATATGGGATGACTATTGATGATATTTTGGATACTGTGCACGTTTTTCCAACAATGACAGAAGCAGTAAGACTTGTTGCAAAGTCCTTTAGAAAGGACATCAGCAAGATGAGTTGCGCTGAATAGAAAACATACACAATTACCCTGAGTAATCTAATGCAAACTTGAGAAACTCTACAAAACAATTTACATGCGCGTGAATATGTATATATAGTAATTATTCTAATTATTTATTGAGAAAGGGGAGTTAAAATAAATTTTTCAAAATTATAAGCCACGTTTTTAACCCCCTCCCCCTCTTTTTTCTCGTTTTTTGAATTTTATCGCATTGTTCAGCAGATTGAAAATATATGACCGTCATGTTTAAATAAGGCTATACTTATGGATAAATAATAAACTATCGAAAGTGGAAAACCTGATTAATAATCACGACATACTGGGAAGCAGAAATAGTTAAAAAAAGGAGCCAGCCAATGACTAAAGAAAAAAGTAATGTAAAATCCATGGAGGGCCTGCCAAAATGCCAGACAGGGATCAGGGGACTTGATGAAATAACAGATGGAGGATTACCGAAAGGGCGTCCGACACTGGTATGCGGTAGTGCCGGGTGCGGTAAAACATTGTTAGCAATGGAATTTCTTGTTCGCGGCGCAGTTCAATATAACGAACCAGGCGTCTTTATGTCATTTGAGGAATCCTCAGAAGAACTGGTTCAGAATGTTGCATCTCTGGGTTTTGATCTGAACGACCTTGCAGCAAGGAAAATGATGTCTCTCGATCACGTTCGCATCGAGCGAAGTGAAATCGAAGAGACAGGTGAGTATGACCTCGAAGGGCTGTTCATCCGCCTCAACCACTCTATCGATTCAATCGGCGCAAAGCGGGTGGTGCTTGATACCATAGAATCGCTCTTCGGTGGATTATCCAATGAAAGCATACTTCGCGCCGAACTTCGAAGGTTATTCAGCTGGCTGAAAGAAAAAGGCGTTACTGCAGTTATTACAGGAGAAAAGGGCGAAGGTACCCTGACGCGGCACGGGTTGGAAGAATACGTCTCAGATTGCGTAATCCTTCTTGACAACAGGGTGGAAGTCCAGATTTCTACCAGGCGTTTGCGCGTCGTCAAATATCGCGGCTCAGCACACGGCACAAATGAATATCCATTCCTGATAGATGAAAAGGGGATTTCAGTGCTGCCCATTACATCGCTCGGATTGCAGCACGATGTATCCAGTGAACGGATATCCTCAGGCATCCCCCGTCTTGATACTATGCTTGGAGAAAAGGGATTCTATCGCGGAAGCAGTATTCTCGTTTCAGGTACGGCCGGGACAGGTAAAACAAGTACTGCTGCCAGCTTTGCAAATGCAACATGTAAGCGCGGTGAACGGTGTCTCTATTTTGCATTTGAGGAAGCTCCGAACCAGATTATCCGCAATATGCGCTCAATAGACATTGACCTTGAACCGTGGATGAAACAGGGTCTTCTGGAAATTTACTCGGTGCGCCCCACGATTTACGGCCTGGAAATGCATCTTGTAAAGATGGCAAAGTTGATAGATGAATTTAAGCCGAAAGTCGTTATCGTCGACCCGATTACAAATTTAATCGCTATAGGTAATGAAACTGAGGTAAAATCAATGCTGGCGCGTCTTATTGATTACCTGAAAGCAAAACAGATTACGGCTCTCTTTACGAACCTGTCGCAAGCCGGAGGTGCTCTTGAACAGACAGAGTTCGGTATCTCATCCTTAATGGATACATGGCTATTGCTTCGGGATATTGAGATCGGTGGTGAACGTAACCGCGGTCTGTATATACTAAAGTCACGCGGCATGTCCCATTCCAACCAGATACGTGAGTTCCTGTTGACCGATAAAGGCATAGACCTGATAGATGTGTATCTTGGTCCCTCAGGCGTGCTGACAGGCTCTGCGAGGGCCGCGGTTGAGACACAGGAAAAGACAGCAGAACTTATGCACACAGAAGAAATCGAACGCAAGAAGCGTGAACTTGAAAGCCAGCGCAAAGCGATAGAAGCGCAGATCGCAGCACTTCGCGCAGAGTTTGAAGCTAAGGAAGAAGAAGTAAATATGCTTATCCGCCACGAAAAACTGCAAGATGAGACACAAAGAGAAGCCAGGAAAGAAATGGCGCACATTCGCAAGGCAGATGCGAGTAAGGGCGTGATGGACCAACCAAAAAAGGCAGGAGGAACATTAAATGAATGATATAACCGAACCGGAATCATGGGAGCTAAGACTGTACGTGGCTGGACAGACGCCTAAATCAATAACAGCATTTAACAATCTGAAAAAACTATGTGAAGAGCATCTGGCTGGCAAATACAGACTCGAGGTAATCGATCTGCTGAAAAACCCGCAGCTTGCGAAGGGCGACCAGATCTTTGCCATCCCGACCCTTGTGCGAAAACTTCCCCAGCCTTTGAAGAAAATTATCGGGGACCTCTCAAATAGAGAGCGTGTCCTCGTAGGACTTGACCTGCGTCCACTCAAGGAAAAGTGAAAATGGAATACATATCGTAAGGAGCTTACGGGAGATTTAAGAATTATGGAAGATGCACCGATAAAATATACTCAAGACGAATTTGAGGAGGCAATTGCAAAATCGGGGGAGGAAAAATATATCCTGCGTTTATACATTACAGGCATTACTCCAAAATCCACAAGAGCTATCCTGAACGTCAAGAAAATATGCGAAGAAAATCTCAAAGGCCGCTACGAACTTGAGGTAATCGATATATACCAGCAGCCTGTTCTTGCTAAAGATCAGCAGATAATCGCCGCGCCCACGCTCATCAAGAAACTTCCTCTTCCTTTAAGGAGACTTATCGGTGATATGTCAGATAAAGAACGCATTCTTTTAGGGCTGGATTTGCGCCCCAAGAAATAAGAATATGAAGAAAAATAAAACAAAAGAAGAACTTCTACACGAAAACCAGGAGCTTGAGGTACGGCTTGAGGAGGCTGAAGAGACCCTGCGTGCCATCCGCAGCGGTGAGATCGATGCACTGGTCGTATCAACAGAAGAAGGCGACAAGGTTTACACACTCAAAGGCGCTGAGCAGCCCTACCGTATCCTTATCGAGGAAATGAAGGAAGGTGCTGTTACACTGGCAGAAGATGATACCATTCTTTACTGCAACAGGGGTTTTGCGGGGATGCTCAAATCTGCGCTTGAAAAAATGATCGGCACCGGAATTTCACAATTTGTTTTGCCTGCGGACAGGCTGGTATTCGATAAGCTGCTGCGGCAGGGAAAAAAAGGCGGCAGCAAAGGAGAAGTCATATTCCTGGCAGGGGAAGGGACGATTGTGCCGGCGCATATCTCTATCAATGCCATGCAACTGAACGGGGTATCGACAGTTTACCTTGTTGCCACAGATATAACCGAACTCAAAAATGCTGAGGATGCATTGCAAAAGGCACATGATGAACTAGAAATAAAGGTAGAGGAAAGAACCGCAGAGCTTGTAAACGCTAATGAAGAATTGAAGGCTGAAATGATTGAGCGTGAGCGGGCGGAAGAGGCATTGCGGGAAAGCGAGCAGCTCTGGGCCACAACCCTGGCCAGTATCGGCGATGCGGTCATTTCCACCGATGTCGAAGGCCGGATCACTTTCATGAACGCGGTGGCAGAAGCATTGACAGGCTGGACTCTTGCTGAGGCTTTGACAAAACCGGTAACTGAGGTGTTCAACATTATCAACGAGTACACGCGCGCTGAAGTTGAAGACCCTGTCACCAGGGTGCTCCTTGAAAGAAACATTGTCGGTCTTGCCAACCACACGATCCTTGTGAGGAAGGACGCAAAGGAAGTCCCGATCGACGACAGTGGTGCACCGATCAGAGACGGAGGCGGCAAGATCATGGGCGTGGTGCTGGTCTTTCGCGACATCACAGAGCGCAAGCAGGCTGAGGAGGCGTTGAAACAAAGTGAAGAACAGCTAAGAAGTATTTTCTCTCAATCTCCTATCGGTATTGGTATATACAACTCAGAGGGTGTATTGTTGGAGCTCAACAAGGCCGCAATGACCATGTTCGGCATAGATCGGTTGGACCAGATACGAGGCTTGAAGCTCTTCAGCAGCCCGACTATCCCTGAAGAAAAACGAATGAAGTTGCAGGATCAAGAACTGATCCAGGAGGAAGTCGTCTATGACTTCGATAAGATCAGGGAAATCAATTTTTATGAAACCTCAAAAACCGGGATTTCCTATTTCAACAGGATCATTACTCCATTGTATTCCAATTCAGATAGCAAACCGTACGGTTATCTGGTTCAGGTTCAGGATATTACCGAGCGCAAGCAGTCACAAGAGGCGCTGCGCAAAGCGCATGATGAGTTAGAACTACGAGTTCAGAAAAGGACAGCACAGCTGAAAGAAGCTAACAAAGCATTGGCAGAGAGAGAAGCAAGCTACAGGGAGCTTACTGAAAGCATTAACGACCTATTCTATGCGATGGATAGAGATTTAAAATATACTTACTGGAATAAGGCATCTGAAGTTCTTACAGGGATTTTAGCGAAAGATGCTATTGGAAAATCTCTCTTGGAAATTTTCCCTGGTATAAAAGGGACAAAAGCTGAGCAATTCTATATCGAATCATTAAAAACACAGCAACTCGGGCGTTTAGAGAGTGGGTTCCGGGTTGGCGACAAAAATTTCATTTTTGAAATTAATATTTATCCAACTAAGACCGGTCTTTCTATTATTGCCAAAGATATCACTGAGACGAAAATGCTTGAAGCGCAATTATTACGCGCGCAGCGGATGGAGAGCATAGGCACTCTTGCAGGTGGTATAGCGCATGATCTCAACAACGTACTGACGCCGATCATGCTGTCGCTGCAGTTGTTAAAGGAAAAATATACAGATCAACAGAGCCAGAAATTGCTTACCATTCTTGAGCAGAACTGCCAGCGCGGAGCTAATTTAATAAAGCAGGTTCTATCTTTTGCAAGAGGGGTAGAGGGTGAACGCAATCCTCTTCAGGCAAAACATATTATCACCGAAATCGAGAAGGTCGCAAAAGAGACATTTCCAAGAAATATCGAGATCCAGACCGATATACAGAAAGATCTCTTTACCATCTCAGGAGACGCCACACAACTGCACCAGGTTATAATGAACCTGGGCGTGAATGCCCGCGATGTTATGCCGGATGGCGGTGTATTAAGTATCACAGCTTCGAATTTTTTCATTGATGAGAATTATGTCCGGATGCATAAAGAGGCAAAAGTCGGTTCTTACGTTATCATTTCAGTTTCAGATACCGGAAGTGGCATCCCTTCCAGGATAATAGATAGAATCTTTGAACCGTTTTTCACAACAAAGGAATTCGGTAAAGGTACGGGACTTGGCCTGTCAACAGCACTTGCAATTGTGAGGAGCCACAATGGGTTTATAAATGTGTATAGTGAGATTGGAAAAGGAACGACGTTTAAGGTATATTTGCCAGCGATTAAAACCGAAGTACAAAAAGAAGAAGAACAGCTTAAATTGTACATCGGGAATGGAGAGTTGATCCTCGTTGCTGAAGATGAAGGCTCAATTCGTGAAATTACTTCCTCGACATTGGAAACATATGGGTATAAAGTCCTTACATCCAGCGACGGTGCGGAGGCTGTGGCATTGTATGCCCAGAACAAGGATAAAGTTAAAATTGTTCTTATGGATATGATGATGCCGGTTATGGATGGCTACGCAAGCATCCGGGCGATTCGTAAAATTAACCCTGAGGTTAAGATTATTGCAGTTAGCGGATTAGCAGAGAAAGATAAACTTGCAAAGATCGGAAGTTCTCATGCAAAGGCTTTTTTGCCAAAGCCTTACACTGCTGAGAGATTGTTAAAAACCATACATGAAATCATAAGAACAGAATAGATAATGAAACCTTTGAACAGTATAAACGACAGACGAAACATGAGTAAGGTATGCGGATCAAAATATTGGTTGTAGATGATGAGAAGTGGATAGTCAACGCATTGAAGATGTCTCTTGAATCTGATAACTACAAAGTTATTGAAGCGTATACTGGCGACGGGGCAATCAGGAAGGTGCACGGCGAAGCTCCTGATTTGATCTTATTAGACATTATGCTTCCTGACATGACGGGTTATGAGATATGCAACAAGCTCAGGAAAGATCCATTGACCAGATCAATTCCGATCATTATGCTAACAGGAATGGGTGAGACAGGCAGGATCGCAGGTCTGGAATTAGGGGCGGACGAATATATCACAAAACCATTTGACCTGAATGAACTTAAGGCAAAAATTCGCGCTGTGCTGGACTTCGATAGAGAAAATATGACGAAATGAGCGAGAACATTCTGGATTCTTTTCATCCGTTCGTTTGATCGATCGGACCATTCTCCTTTTTCCCTGCAATCGGCAGCAAAAAGGTAAATTTACTCCCTTTACCAGATATGCTTTCTACCCAGATTTTGCCCCCATGCAGTTCCACAAGGTGCTTTGTAATAGCAAGACCAAGACCTGTACCTTCGTATTTCCTGGATATTCCTGAATCAAGCTGCTCAAACTCCTGGAAGAGTCTTGGCATATCTTCTCCCTTGATTCCTATACCAGTATCAGAGACCGAGATCTTGACCATGTCCCCCTCTTTTTTTACTGATACTGTAACAATTCCTCCCTCTTGCTTGCTGAATTTTATCGCATTGCCCAGCAGATTGAAAAATATTTGCTTAACAGCCCGCCTGTCAGCCTTTATAGCCTTCATTTCAGGGTCGAATTCTTTTTTCATGACTATATTATGCTCTGCGGCATTTTCTTTGATGAGGTTGAGTATCTCATTTATTGTATCAGGCACAGATATTTCTTCTATAGCCATTTCCAGCTTTCCTGCTTCCATTTTAGCCATATCGAGAATATTATTGATAAGGGTAAGTAAGTGCTTGCTGCTTTTTAGAATATTATCCACAAATAGCATCTGTTTTTTATTCAATTTGCCCTGTGTCTTTCCCTGCAAAATTAGTGAATATCCAATGACAGATGTTAGAGGAGTCCTCAGTTCATGACTCATAATTGCCAGAAACTCTGACCTGGTTTTGTTTGCGAAGATGAGACGCTCATTCTCAGAACGCAATTCTTCCAATTTTTTGCGGTCTGTGATGTCCTCGATCGCAAGGAGAATCATATCCGCACCCGCCAGATTGAGCTGGCAGGCATTGAGTAACATCACTTTTCGTCCTATATCAGGAAGCTCCATCTCAACTTTAAAATCCCTGAACTGGCTATCCCCGGGAATATCTTCAAGTAATTCCCTGAGCCCGGGAATATTCCACACGCCGCTCCCAAGTTCATATAATGGTCTGCCCTCAGCATCTTCGATCGGGATTTTGAACATATTATAAAAAACAGTATTCGCCATCTTCACACGCTGATGTGAATCGAGAATAACAATAGGTTCTCGTACTGTATCTATGATGCTCCGGGTATCCATGATGGATAGCCCTTGCAGATTATCAATTTTAGCTTTTTTTTTCCTGGTCATGTTTCGAATTATAACTGAAGATCCATGCAATTACTTTAACACCTTATTTGTATTAATAAATCCCCTGCAAAAACTCTGCCTTCATCATATTTGTTTTTCCAACTTTATTATAGCATAGTTTAAAAATAAACGATCGATTGGAAAGTTTTAAATACCAAAGAATATATCAGTATATTGTTTGCAATACAAGTGAACTATGGGAGTGGGAATTCATCGTGCCTGCCTCCCGCCAAAATCTGGTGTGAGGAAGGCACAATCCCTATAACAAATTTCCTGGTACACTGTCAGCAAGAAATTACCACAATAAGGAAGGTGAAATGAATGAGATATTCTATAGGAGATATAGTGAAATTTAAGATCGGGTCTGCTGAAACGCATAAAGGAGAAATCAAGTTCATAGAAGAAGATTCTAATGAAAGCACTTTGTATATAAACAGCTTCAGTGGGTGGGCATACAAAGTTCCTGAAAAAAAGGTCATGTCACGATGTTGCTGATCGAGTAAATACAAATGACAGAAATTGAAGCTTCATTGTGTGACCAAAAAAACGGGCATTTTTTCTTTGAGCATAATAATATGGGCATGCATGATATAAATGATAGTGGAAATGATAGCAATAATAGTTTGTTGCTCGCGTTCAGGGAGGAAAGAGCTGCACTTCTCAAAACCGGCCTCACAGGTAAAGATATCGAATCACTGTACCTCCGGCTCAATGGCATCATTGTTATTGGTGTAAGCTGGCAGGACTTTAAATCATAATAACCATCTTAATCCCTATTGGCAGTCCGTTTTAACCTCATTTTTATTCTTGCCTCTAATTCCCTTGGGTCAAAAGGTTTTATCATATAATCATCTATGCCAAAACCTATCGCTTTAAGCTTATCTTCTACAGTGGCCTTGGCAGACAAAATTATTATTGGCAAATTCTTTGTAGAATCATGTTCTTTTAATTCTTTGCAGACCATGTAGCCATCCATTTCAGGCATCATGATATCCAGAACCAGGATGTCAGGTGATCTGGCAAAAACCATACCCAGAGCTTCTTTTCCATTTGCAGCTTCCAAAATATCGTATTGATCACCTATAGAATACCGGATAATGTTAATAACATTTTTATCATCATCCGCAACGAGTATTTTGATTTTCTCTTCAACTATTTCTTCTTCATTTTTTAAAAACCAGATTTTTGTTGTGCCTATCTCTTCGCCATCGACCAGGTTTTTTTCTTTCATACCATCCAGGTATTTCAGGGCAGTTGCCTTGCTCATATTTACCCTGCCGACTATTTCGGTAGTTGTCAATTTTCCATTTTTCAGTACGTTAAGCAATTCTTTTTCTCGCCAGTGCATATTCCACCCAGGTTTGTTTAAATTTAAATGACCGTATATTGGTTTATGACTATTAATATTTACTTGCAGAAACAAGAATGATTTCAGCAAGATTAAGAAACTGTGGCAAAATTCAGGAAAAAGTTAAAGAAAAAAAGTTAAAAAAGATGTTTGAGGTTGTGGCCTCAAACATCTGCACACGGCGTTCTATTTCCCAACGACTTTCTTGATCTGGCCGACCTTTTCTTGAACTTTGCCGACCTGTTTTTCTACTTTGCCTTCTGCTTCCAGTTTAGGGTTATCGGTGAGTTGCCCCGCAGTCTCCTTGATTCCGCCCTTTATTTTGTGAACTTTGCCTTCAATCTGATCTTTTGTGCTGCTTTTCATAGTATTCCTCCTTTTATTATCTGACTGTAATTTTAACTATTTGTGCTCCAGCATATCTCCTATGTAGGTGCCTATAATAAATAGTACTGCAAGGATTATAACTTCAATAAATAAGTACACTCCAGCTAAACTGCCAAGCAGCAGAATCGCTCCGCCCCCTAATAATCCCAGTACTACCATTATAGCACCCAGAATTATTCCGATCACCACTCCTCTTTTCAATAATGCTGAGCGGTCTTCTTTGCCTGGTTTCATATAGCCATAAATAATTCCGATTATAATTATTAATATCTGCAGTGTATATGCCATAACATCCTCCTGATTTTAAACACCACTCCTTGCTTAATAGCATTTAATGTTATTCACATTTATCCACATATACTTTGCGCTTGCAGTTTGCAGTCAGCGTTATTGACCGGTCAGCAAGTCTGTTTCCATTGAACCCACAATATCAGGAGAATCTTTTCCTGCACAACTTTCCCAAATCCAGAGAAGCTTGAAAAAATGGTGAGAAGGGCTGCGGATCTATGTCCAGTCCAGGTAATTCGAATTATCTAGGATTATTTTTTCTTTTTTTAGTGATCCTGCAGGAACACTTATTTTTCAGTTTGATTATCCGATATTGCTTTCCTTCTTCAAGAATTCCGGTAACATTAAGAATCAAATTGCCACCTGATTTTTTAGCATATGATAATTTTTCCATAGGTTCGTAAAGTGGTGATTATGTAAATACATGACATACTCCATCTTTACATTTCCCTAAAAATTATCACAAAAGAGATTTTTCAATAAATAAGGTCTTGAGATTAATAAAATAAGAAAATTAGTGTTTATAAACCTTAAAAACTATTTAAAAACCATATAAACTTTAAATAGGATTATATAAAAAGCACACAACCTATTCACCTAGATTGATACACTTGAACGGAGAAATAGAAATCAAAGATACAGACGAAAATGCAAATCGGGATGTAAATCATATCGTAACCAAAACCATTACAGACCACAAGGTGGAAACGTGAACAATAATTACACCATAGCTTTGCTGTTGTTACTTCTAACGGCAAACGTATCGACTGTGAGCGCAATTTCGGACTTGTCCTTTAAACGTGCAGTGTCTGTACATGAATGGGGTGGAACATTTAGTACAAAAGCATCTATCGACAACATGATAAATGAAACAGTTTACATGAATTCAGATGCCATCATGATGTCTGTAGGAAGTGAGTATTTCGAAGCTGTTCGTGATCCGACTAAAGCGAATTGGGATTCTCGTGCATCGTGGAATATGCTTGAATATACTATCAATAAAGCACACGCAAAACATATTCAAGTCCATGTGGTTATTGCAGTCAACAGTGTCGGATTAACTACGAGAGCTGAATATAAACTATGGAGTAATAAGTATAACATAGTGACCATTAGTGGCGTAAAAGATAAAGTACGGCTTGATATGGCATATCCTACAGTTGCAACCTATGAAATAGGCCTCATTACCTTCATAGCCAAGCACTATCCGACTCTCGATGGCATTCATATCGAAGAACCATTCTATACCACACAATCATACTCTCCACCGATAGTAGATCGTGTTAAGGCAAAGTATAATGGATATAATATTATCGGAAAATCCGACAATGCAAAAGTTGAATGTCGTGGAAGTTCGTTGAAAGGATTAAATCAAACTATATGTCCAACATTTTCAAAGATATATAATGTTGAACGCGATGTATTTGTTGAATTCTTTACGAAATTGCGTGCTTCAGTGAACGCCAATAAAGCAAATCCAAACCTGAAGTTATCGGCCAATGCATTTAATAGTTATCGACCTCTTCATGGTTTCGATCCAGAATATATGTCTGACCATCTGTTATTGGATTGGTATGTTGCACAAGTAGCGGTATCCACAACATCCGCTTATACATCAAGTGTTAATATCTTGAAAACAAAAGTAAATGATATTCCAGTTGTACCAGCTACGTTTATCACATACACATCAATATATCCTACATCAAATCCAGTTTTCTTACAACAATTGGGTAATGCATGTAAAAATGGTGGAAATGCAGAATGGACATATGCATATGCGTGGAGAAATATGAAAATTGGCACAACAATAGCACGAACAGGAATACACAATCTTAAACCATCGACATATTGTTAAAAAATGAATGGTCTGAAATAAGACCATGTTCCGTTTTTAGTTCTCGTTTTTCGCCATATTTTACCCTCGAATTCATCTATTGCATATATCATCATCTGGATTTTGAGTATTCCTTTATAACAGATGAACAAAGCACTGAAGCCAGAAATGCAGATAAGAAAAGATGGCGATAAGTATGTTTCGATATCTTTAACTTTTACAAAGTTAAACTCATGGTTTTATTTGTATAATAGTGGATAGATAGTAAAAAGAATGGTTTATAATGCTCCGATTCAATTTCAGTATAAAAAAGTCAATATTTAACAATCGTTATCTATCCCACATTCCGTACCTTTACATTTAGAGTTTTCTCTAATTAATTATGCCTCGCAGCGTCTTGATTTTTAAATTTCATAAAATGTTTATAGAATTAATATATTACATTATTTAATGTGTTATCTTTT
>JBAQLI010000086.1:0-77606 GCA_049301735.1 Candidatus Methanoperedens sp. | reverse complement strand
AAGCTCTTCTGTTAAGACTTTACGTTTGAGAGTTTTATTTCCTTTTTTGCTGCTTGATAACATTAAGGATATATTGTTCGTATATGTACTAATAATTTCGGGTGCATCGACTATGACCGACTATATACCAGCATAAATTATTTAAAAAAGTTTCGTGCATGGAACTTATGACGGTACAACTCCAATAAAATGCATGTTCTTGCAGATGTGGCACTTTGATATATCAGAAAGATAAACGTGAGGCGAATAAAAACTTAGGTGTTTGCTCTCACAACGCCCAACCGAAAATTATTTTTAGACAGATGTCATTACATGAGATACTTCCTATATGTGGAACTAGAGCTTACAGCGGTCATTGTCTTAGTTATAGCATTGGTCATTAGCAAAATAGAGGTGATGACCATGACACTAAAAGCATGCATTACTGCATTTGGAGGGGTCGTCTATGTGGATGGCAGGTTTGCTATCCCCTCTAATGTTGTAATTTGCAATGGCTTAGTAAATCTTGTTCTTACACAGACGACTCATGGCGGTTCAAATCCGCCACTCCACAACATTTTATTGATTCAAGATAATACTAAACATCTCAATATTATAAAATTATTTATTTAGATATAAATTTCATAAAAAAAGAATAAAAATTTATAAAGCTTCATTAGGTTATCATCTAATAGCTTTTAGAGAATAAAATAGCTTTTCAACTATTGTAGCATTCATCAGGTAATCATCAACCGAAGCAAGGATCGTACCCACCTTTTCTCCTTCGAATAAAACCATCGCAGAACCATCCCTGATAATTGTCTTCATTCCAGGAATATTATCCGGCGCCAGGGACTGTGCACTAATATTAACCAGTTCTCCTGCTCTTTCACCTTTGAATGTTAATTTTCCTTCTATCTTCATGCTTCATGCTTTTGGTTTTAACTGTTTTTCAATAATTGAATCGACCAGATCTATGAACTTCATTGCCGTTCCAATGGGAATTGTTGCGCCGGATGCAACATCATGCCCCCCTCCCATGCCTCCGACAGTTGCTGATGCTTCCCTCATAGCCGCTGCAAGATCAAGTCCTTTGCCCACCAATTTCCTTGTCCCGCGACCTGAAACACGGATCTTTCCCTCAATTTCGTTAAATGTAAGGAAAGGCTTATCCGGATATAAGTATCGCGTCATCGTTCCTGCAATTATTCCAGTGCCGCTTGAATCCTCTAGAAGCACATACCTGAAACTCCGGGCTGACTTGATCCGGGCTTGTGCTTTTTTAATTACGCTGATCAAAGCGCGCTGGTTCTCTCGTGCTATGACCTTTGCCTCATCAATGACCGATTCATCCCGCATACACAGCGAAAGTGCAATTCCTGCCTTTTCATCTTTACCACAAGCGTTCAGGATATTTACAAAATCATAAATATTTTGTACAACTTCCCTATCAAGGTTATAGTTGTCACCTATAAGAGAATCAATAGCCGGAAGGCTTCCTTGCTTTACAAGTTTTAATATGATCACAGAAGAAAGTTTCGTCAATTGTTCTTCTGAAATATTTCGCAATTCACCTTTTATTCCAAGATTATCCAGAAAGACCTTGATCTTATCCTTATCGCCGGTTATATCAAGATAAGGGTCTACACTATTTTCAAAAATTTCTGCGAGGGACCCATCCCCCATTCGAAGCCCTCTACTGGAAGTTATTGTCTTCCTGGCAATGGCTTCATCGAGGATAAATTTATTAGCGCCTTTCATTGGCTGTTTATCCCCTGTCGCCCCTGCAATAGCAAGTCCTGCAAGGTCGGTATTGTCGCCCATCTGGCGAGCCACCATGTAAGCGCCACATGAAGCACATAATTCAGTTGAGCCGTCAATACCCACAAGATGCGGGTTGAACTGGACATGTTCCAGTTTCCCTGTTGGTTTATGATGGTCTATTATTATGGCTTCTTTTATCCTGGAAGTCAGTTCGACCTGGCCGCTTCCCATATCGCAAAGAATAACGGGTCCATTGGATGTTTTTTCAATTAAGTCTAAAGTTGATTGGTCAAACTGGCTGACTATCGTAGCATGAAAAAGTATGCCCTTCCTATGAAGGGCATTACACATGATACCGGCAGCAGATAAGCCATCAGCATCGTTATGCGAAATAAGCCGAACTATATCATGTTCCAATATGGCTTCTGCTACCTGCCTGCTTAAAGCCTCAAGTTCAGCGAGGCTTTCCTGTCCATCAGTCATCGGGACTTATGAAATGAGCATTTCTGCTCTCTGAATAGAGAATTTCCAGTCTGCTGGAAGTACACCTTCACGGCGATAATATTTTTCAAGTCTCCTTATTTTTGATATCTTATTATTAAGCGCGCGCTTATTATGCATATCTTTAGGATTCTTTAAAAGGTGTTTATTGAGATCAAGTACATCGATTATAATATTATGAATGTCCTCCGGGACTTTTGAAGAAACATTCTTTTCCTTCATTATGGTCCCTATTTTCTTACCGGTCACAAGTGTGACATCAGGGACGCCATAACGGTCTCTTAAGATCATACCGATCTTGCTTGAGGATGTTCCGCTCGTTGCAAGCTGCTGTATAGTACTCTCGATCTCATCCTTGTTCGTGTTCGACCACTTTGGGGGCTCCGTCCTGATTGGTTTTGTGGACCCTGCCTGACCTTTTTTGCGTGTGTGCATTCTTGCCATTTAATTTTCTCCAATAATTATTATTTCCAATTGATTTTCAAATTCTATATAAGCGAAGGCAACTCTTTATGGGGATAGTATATTAAATACCTTTCCAAAAACACAAATCTCGAAATTCTATTCATGTTTATCTCAACATCCTGGACTAATAAAAATTTTTCATCCATATCCAGTAATTTTATGCCAATTTCTTCCTCCTAATCATGGTTGAGCTCCTGCAGAACGAACAAGTAGGCAACCAGAGTCCAAGACATCTCCTTAATGTGTATTATATTGCCTCATGGCTACTTGAGCGCAAGATATAGGATTTATTTTTAATATGAATATGATTTTTCACACAATCTGACGCAGCTTAGTAACGGTCTCCATTATACGGCATCTTTTTCTATCATGACAAGGTGATAATAACCCAGGCTATTGAATGGGTAATACCATCTTAATGCATCCTCAAAACGAATGAATATTTTTTCATACAATAATAATTTCTTTGAATAAAACGGGTATACAAACAATAACAAACTTCCGATTTTTACTTTGAATCCGACATCCTTGAGTCTTTTTATCAGGTCCCCTCTTGAAAAATAATACGTCCACAACCCATTCACTACATACTCTTTACTTCTCAGGGAAGATATTATCCAGCTTCCCTTACATTTTATAAAAGCATTGACCCACCATGTCAGATTCCACCTGTTAACCACTGTAAAGATGGCCTGGCCGCCAGTTTTTAAAACCCTGGATGTCTCATGGAAGGCATGATCGACGTTTGGAATATGATTAAATATTCCAAAGATGGAAATTATGCCTTCAAAACTTTTATCGCGAAATGGAAGAAATTCAGCTGATGCAATAACAAAAGACAAATTGTCCTTGAATTTGGCATCTTTTATCCTCCCTTTTGCTATTTTTATCATTTCTTTAGATATATCTACACCCAGTATCCGATATCCTTTTTCAGCCAGGAACACAGATTGTTCTCCTGTTCCGCAACCAATATCAAGTATCAATCCCATCTTCAGGCTATTCAGGAGAACTATTTTCTCTACAGACCTCATATAATTGATACGGGGATTGTCAAATCTATGATCATAGTCCCTGGAGAGACTTTGATAATGTTTTAATACACTAATTCTTATTGACATTTACCAATAATCGCTCCCCTGTTCCTCGCTTTTGTACGAAATACCAGTCCTCTGCCACCAAGGAGCTCACTGGCGATTTTCTTGAGGTTTTCCGTATCCTCCCCGAAAGCATACACGGTTGGCCCGAATGAACTCATACCTGCGCCATTGGCACCGCCATCTCTTAAAGCCTGCATCAAATCCAATGAAATTGGCTGCAATTCAACTTCCCGTTTCTTAAAACCCAGTTCCTGGATCGCATAGATACTTTTCCCGAATGTAACGATGTCGTTCTCGAAAAGCGCCGGAAGAAGCTGCATCAGGATCACATGGGATAGCGCCTCAACTTCCTTGAGTGGAACCGGACATTCTTTCTGGAATATATCCACTTCATTTTGTTGTGATGCACCTTTCTGTTCAGGCACAATTACAACGATATCCCAATCAGGGAACTCCTTTCTTAATAAAACAGGTGCTGGAGGAAGCTTGCTTGCCGCTGAGGGAAGAAATGCCCTCTTCTGGCTGAATTTATGCCCCCCATCAAGTATGAATCCGCCATTTTCAAATGCAGCGACTCCAATGCCGCTTGTGCCTCCCCTTCCCACTTTTACTGCAATTTCATGAACAGACAGGCCAAGGTCATACAATTCACCTACAGCCATGCCAGCCGCAAGAGCTGCCTGGGTGCCTGAACCAAGACCAATATGTGATGGGTAATCTTCTTCGATTGAGATCTGTATTCCCTCGCCATCAGGAAGCAGAGCTTTTGCGCTATTCCTTATGCGTTCAATATGCTCGCTACAGCCTGTTATTTCAATAATATCCGATTTTCGGGCTTTTATTTTTATTACGGGATTATCAAGAGTCAGGCCAATGCTTCCATCAACGCGCCCAATGCTGGCATTCATATCGATCAGTGTCAAATGCAGACGGGAGGGAGTTATTATTTCGAGCATATTTTTCGGGTTAGACGTATCTATTTCAATAAGATATAAACTTGTTTAAAGAGCTTTTTTTCAAAAGCAAAAAGCAAAAAAATCTACGGAAAAATCAAAGAATCCCTTTTTGTGCTGCTCATAAAGGAACAAGCAGCATCGCCGGTAAGATAGATATTAACATACAGAATAATATCCTATTCCATAATTTCTCATGTATCATTTTCTTCCTCCATATTTTGGTTCATTCAATGAATCGTCAAAAGACCTGTCTTGAATGATTATTTTCTATTGGATTACTGTCTACTTATAATTATTGCAGTTTAAAGATTTAAAAAATTATTGTAATAATTATGATTATAACAAAAAAAAAACAACCCTTTACACTTTGATCAGCTGCTTTTTATAATGCCTCTTTTTGCTCTTTAGTCTCGTAATTGCTAATTTCTCTTATATTTGTCAAAAATTCAATCACTCAAAAGGGTTGCCGACGCTTGCGAACAATGCCATAATGCGGATTCGCCCTGTCATGGTCTCATCCACATTTGCACCCCAGATTATCCTTTTTGTACCTGGAACCTGTTGCGCCATCAATTCATCCACATGCGCCACTTCTTCAAGGGTCAGGTCCTGCCCGCCACTGATATGGATCAGCAGACCATGTGCAGACCCAAGATCAGGAATATCAAGAAGAGGAGCAGATACTGCCTTTAATACTGCTTTTTTCACGCGGTCCGGACCTTCTGATTCCCCTATCCCGAATGAGGAAATACCTTTATTTTCAAGCACAGCTTTTAAGTCTGCAAAATCAAGGTTCATAAGGCTCGGGAGGGTGATGGTTTCTGTAATACTTTTAATGAATGCCCCGATTAATGAATTCGCTACAGCAAAAGCCGTCTTAAGAGGCAGGTTTCCTGCGACCTGCCTGAGTTTTGTGTTATCTATCAAAACGACGGAATCACATGTTTGCGAAAGAGCACGTATCGCTTTTTTGGCATTTTCACGTCTCAAGGATTCGATTTCAAAAGGCATTGTCAGGCAGGCTATTGTGAGTGCGCCCATTGAATGTGAAATTTCTGCAACAACAGGAGCTGAGCCTGTGCCAGTCCCTCCCCCAAGACCTGCAACGATAAATACAATATTTGCTCCTTCAAGTTCTTTTTGGATATCCTCCTTACTTTCCTGCGCGCATTCTGCGCCAACTTCCGGGAATCCACCGCATCCTTTGCCTTTACTTCTGTCTTTTCCCAGCAGCAATAATTTATCTGCCCGCTGGAGGATAAGATGGCTGATATCTGAATTTGCCGCAATGATTTTTGCGCCTGCAATGTTTTTATCCGAAAGGAAGGTTATTATGTTGCTTCCAGCACCCCCAAGTCCGATTACGGCCACAGATGGTCGTGATGCTTCGATTATTTTCGTAAATTCTCCGTTCATTATAGACGTTTAATATGGTCTATTTGATATAAATATATTTTCAATATAATGACTCAACTTGATTACAGTCATGTTAAATATGTTCAGGAAAAGATACGATATTATGAAACGATTAATGATCCTGTTTTTAATATCAATTTATTTCACGGGTTGCGTGGAACAAAGTCAAAATGAGCCGATTTATAATAATTCTGTCATCCCTGAATATTCTCCGGTGGTGGATTTGGCCAAAAAAGATCTTTCTGAACGATTAAAAATTCCTGTTGAAAATATTCAATTAGTTAAAGAAGAAGCGGTTGAGTGGCCAGACACCAGCCTGGGCTATCCTGAAAAAGGCATGATGTATGCACAGGTAATTACACCCGGGTTCAAGATCATCTTAAAAGCGGGAGATAAATCATACGAATATCATAGCGATTATAAAAGAGTAGCAGGACCTAGAGAAATATAATATCTTATTAACGAAGATAATTTCCTTTCTTTTTTAAGTATTTTCCAAAAGCCAGACCCGCTACCACTCCGCTTAAGTGTGCACTTCTTGCTACCAGGTCACCGCTTGAGCCTATGAACAAAAGGTCAAAAAGAGCAAAAAATATCAATGCATATGTTATCTTCATGCGAATAAAAAAAAACAAACCAACCTCGATATCTGGCGCAAGAACAGCAAGACATGCAAATATCCCGAACAAAGCGCCACTAGCACCAACGGCTGTCGAATATTCTTTCAAAATGAAAACCGACCACAATGAATAGCCGATCGCAGCGATAATCCCAGAAATGAAAAATACAAAGAGGAATCTTTTTCCCCCTATTCGTCGCTCAAGCTCAGGCCCGAAAAAGAATAGGAACATCATATTGAAGAGAAGATGTACAGGTCCGGAATGCAGGAACATGTGTGTGATAAGTGTCCATGGCCTGGAGAAAATATAATAGGGTGAAAGAGCCAGATAAGAAAAATATCCGGGAATAATATACTGCAACACAAAAGAAATGAGAGCGATCAAAAGAATCATCAAAGAATAATTACTTTTAACAGCAGAGATAATATTATTTAATGAATTCAAGAGAGGGTTTTGTTTCCGTCTAACTACAGAGTCCTTCTTATAAAAGATCCCGGTATCTCTTGCCCTCGATTTATATTCTAAAAGCCCGGGACAATTGTGTGATTCAGGAAGCCGGTGGTTATAACAATAGGAATTACCGCAGAATTTGCACGTGAACGGCATAGGGTCCTTGAAACCGCAATAATAACATTCTTTTGTCATAAATATCTATTCGAATTTGATTACTCTCAATATCACTCAGGGTTAATAATTTATTTGGCTATTACTTCTTTTTCAAATCTTCCCTGGAAGAATACATATACCTCTATTGCTTTACCTTTCTGATACTGCCTCATCATCCTGTCATACATCTGCTTGCTGCTTCTTAAATCATTTTCTTTGAAATATCTTTCGATCTCTTTGATAAATCCAATTTTTTGCCTGAGAAATCCGGATTCATAATCCTTTACTGATTTTAGTATCTCCTCGCATATCTTCTCACTTATTTCATTGTGATACAATCCATGCAGATCCAGGCCGCTTATTTGCCTGAATTCAATATTTCCTTCTTCATCAGGCTCCCTGTGAAGCATATATGGATATATTTTGCATATCCAGGGACGAGCTTCATAATGTTCGCATCTTGTGCCAGTATAGAATATGCAATCCCCATTCGGTTTTGTTTTCAGGGCATAACCCATTACGTAAAATCTTCCAAGATTGTCACATAGATCAAAATATGGCGCAGGCCTGAGAAATTCCCTCCCGGCAATTTCGATTATCCTTTGCGCATCATCATCGAGCAGGAAGACATGATCGTTAAATTCACTCGTGCAGCATTTACCGCAGAAATCACATTCAAATCCCACTTCACGGATTATTTTAATATAAACTTCGTCAGGAAATGAATAAATACACTCTATTTCTTTTTCAATATCAACTGCGTTCATTATTCATTTAATCAACTCTTCAAGATAAATAGTTATAACATATAAAATAATGATAAAAAAAAATGATAAGTTATATAAAGCATTACGCTAAAAGTAACTTATTAAAAACGGGTATAAGTGAAGGATGGATAGGTTATGAGAGGTATCATTGAATGTCTCTAAGCAATAGAAAATATTTACTGTTTAAAAATAAATACATGTTAATTTTAGCAATTTTGTTATCGTTATATATCGGTGTTGCTGGTGCCCAGGAAGATGTTTCATGTTATCATTGCCACACTAAAGTGGTGAATGAATTCAGGAACAATATCCATTACGATAAAGGCTTTAACTGTGCAAGTTGTCATGGTGGAGCAGAAAAATCCAATTCCAGTTTGATCTCCAATTCTGTAATGTCAGGAGATTTTGTTGGCAGGCCCACAAGAAATAATATTACCGACATTTGCTCTAAATGTCATATAAAGGAGACTCAAGATTATAAGACAAGCATTCACTGGGATGCGATCCAGAAAGGCCATCCTGATGCAGCAACCTGCACAGATTGTCATGGAATACATGAGATCCGGGCCATAAAAGATCCTAATTCATCTTCTAATCATCATAACAGCCCTGCGACATGTGCCAAGTGTCATTCAAACAGCGAAATGATGAGTGCATGGTATTACGGTATTAAGGCAGACCGATTCGATACATATAAAGAATCATTCCATTGGAGGGCGCTTGATAAAGGCTATACCCTGGTTGCAACATGTGCCGACTGCCATGAGAATCATAAAACTAAATCCCATACAGATCCCACTTCAAGTACTTACCCTGAAAATATTCCTAAAACATGCGGAAAAGATAATTGCCATGCGGGAGTGAATTTTGATGCCAAGGTAGCAGGAGGGCTCGTACATGATAAAGAATCTTTGCATACAGCCGAGCTTAAGTGGAATAAAAAAAACATGGATTCTAATATGAAAGATTATTTCCTTGGTCCGTTTGACCTTGCTTATTGGATAGCAATATTTTTCAAGATATTGACCACTACCGTGATAGGTTTCTTTACAGGAATGGTAATTCTTGATTTCTTATCAAGGCTAAAGATCCAGAGGAGATTTTAGAATATGTCCAGGCAAAAAATAATTGAAGCTTTAGATTTTAAAAAAAATGGAGAAAGAAATATGGGTGAAATTTATTTTAAAAGGTTTACTTTCAATCAGCTTGCACAGCATTGGGCAATGATAGGCACGTTCATGCTTTTAGTAATAAGTGGAATGCCCCTGAAATTCCCGGATGCGTGGTGGTCCCCGGTAATTGTCAATCTCCTTGGAGGATTTGCAATGAGGACACAGATACATCATGCTGCAGGTATAGGGATGGTTATCCTTGGGGTGTATCATATTGTTTATCATGTTTTTGTTGATAAGGAATCGTTGCTTGATAGAAAAATATGGCCTACTTTAAAGGATGCAAAGGATTTCTGGCAGACAATAATGTTCTACCTTGGAAAAGCGCAAGCGCCTAAATATGGAAGATATAGCTGGAAGGAGAAATTTGATTACTGGGGTGCATTCTGGGGAATGGTGATGCTCTGCGTAACCGGATTAATAATGTTGTATCCGTTCAAGGCTATGGAAATAATTCCTTATGCTTACGTGCATCTTTCCACCATCGTTCATACAGATGAAGCATTACTGGCTACGCTGTTTATCTTTATTGTCCACTGGTGGAATGTTCATTACAGCCCTGAAGTATTCCCCATGTCAAAAGCATGGCTTACAGGCAACCTGTCAGAGAAACAGATGAAACATGAACATCCTCTTGAGTATGAAGAGGCCATGAGACAGACGAATGAAAAAATGGATAGTTCTTTGTCCAGGTAGGTTTTATTACTATTTGCCAGTCGGCAGATAGTTTTCTTTTTTAATTCAATCTGTTAAAAGGGGAACTGACCGGACAAACAGATAATGGATATTATCTTCTTATATCGTGTAAGTGTGGAGAATCGCAAAAATATGCAACCGTGAGTTTATTTAAACCCCGCCAGCGGCGGCGCATCCGCCGGGGTCTGGGGTCGAAACCCCAGCGCCGTTAAGATAATGTTGACCGAAAGTGTTAATAGTACGCTTATCGGCTCACCGCATTGCAATTCTGGTAGGTTTCATTCATCAAGATATGGTAATATGTATTATTACATCGCAGAAGTTCGAAACTACATAAATAAACATTCTATTTGGATATGCTGAGTTACGGACTAAAAAAAATGAGAAAGCCATACCATAGCATTATTTTTCTATAATATGACTCTGGTTCACTAATTATTTTGCCATTTTGACAGCCTTTCCTGTGGCATGGCAATCCGAACAGAACTTTGGTTGGTGGCAATCGCTGCAAACTTTACCTATTAATACCTGTGACTTATGAGTACTCAACCAATCGGCTGGATGCTCGCTCTTATGACAATTGGTACATAGATTTTCCTTTATTCCGGGTACATGTTGTACTTCAGAATGACAGTTGTAACAGGCGATCTTATTATTTGTTACATGATTCTTATGTACAAAATTAAAATCATTATATTTTTCTAGCCTTTCCGAACTATAATGGCACGAATTGCATTTGTCCCTGGAAACAATGTCATTTGCACCCTTTGATATACCAGTATGGCATGTCAGGCAATCAGCTCCACGGCTCAAATGGCTTGTATGATCAAAGTTTGTATAATTTTTGGGCACATTTTTTGGAGGGCCGTGGCATGAGGGACAGCCTGATACCGAAGTATTGCCTGGAATATCTCTAAAGTGGCAGGTAAAACATGTAGATGTTGTTACCACTATGTGCCCTCTTTCTTTCTGTTCCATATTTGGATGACATTGGGCACATGACGGATCTGATACCGACTGGTGTTCTTTCATTCCGATAACAAGCATGGAATGACAACTTGTACATGTTAATCCTATACCTCTATTTTGTTTTAACAAATGGTTCTTATGACTGAAATTAACTCCTGTGAATGGAACATCGGTTGAAAAAATACGATCTTCATGACATACAAGGCAGTTTTTATCCATGACTTTAGCATATAACTTACCATTGTATTCTTCCACCGTGGTCTCATAGCTATAAAATTGCATCAGCCCGTTTATTTTACCTTTTACATGGCCTATTACACCTGGTTCATAATGACATTCCACACATTTTACTGTAGTGTGGGATGATGATCTCCATGAGTCGTAATATGGTCTCATTATATGGCAATTCTTACCACAAAATGCAGGATTTTCAGTAATTTCCAGCATTTCCACTGAAATTACCAGTGTGATTGAAAGCAAAACTATCAATACAATGATTATAGGAAGTTTATATTTTGAAATCCTATGCTTAATAACATCTATAAGTGATATATTATCCATTGATATCCCCTTCACCGTTTTCTAATAAAATACAATATTGTGAATATTCCCATGACAAGTACTATTCCTATTCCAGGGACAGAATGAACAATTTTTTCAGTTTCACTTAATTTACCTTGTGCTCTGTTGGCCGAATCTATCCCGATTTGAATTTGATTGTCGAAATCTTTAAGATCAAAACTATGCCACAATGATGGAACATCGTTCAACACAGATTTTGCTTTATCAAGATCATTTTGGGCTGATACTATATCTCTTCCTTTTGTCTTTGCTTCAGATATGGAATTTTCGGCCAAACGAATATCTTCTTTTAATTCATCTGCTTTTTCAAGAGCAAATTTTGCATCACCGGGAACATTCGCAGATGCAATCTGGTCTTTTTGATTGTGGCAAAAACTGCAAAGTGTAGTAATTTCAGATGCCTTTAACACTTTAAAGCTATGAGGCTGATGGCAATTAACACAAGACGGAGCACGTTTTTCCGCGCTTAATCTTTGATAATGCATAGTATTTTTAAAATGCTCTAATTCCGTTGAATGGCATTCTCCACATGTTTCAGGAATATTTTTATAATAAACCGGACTTTCCGGATCAGTAATATTCTTCATGGGAGAATGAGCTCCTGCTTCAGTATTTACATCCGGATTGCCTCCATGGCATGCATCACAGGTCACAAAATAACTAGAATGACCCGAATCAGACCACTGCTGGAAATTGTCTGAAGCTTTTTTCCTTATTATATCTTCATGGCATTCAAGCGAGCAGGATATATTTCTGTCGGTATGATTGGATCTGATATCGTTGAATCTTATTTGTTCATCCGTAAAAGGTGATAAACTTTTATGACAACTTATACACGAATTATTAAAGGCCTCTAAATTTGCTCCTGCAGGAGCAATCAAGAAAATAAAGACAATTAATATTAAACAAGCAAATCTAAAACTATACACGTAAGAATTTGGGCTTTTAACTTTTGAAGACATTTTTCCTTTTCACCGTTGTTATGATTCAATATCCTATCTTTTAATGTCAGAACTATGTACCCGTTTTTTATTCTGTTTATCTGTTAATGATGTGATGATTCCCTACAATAAAAAGTTTGCGATAATATTCACTAATGTAACTGTATAAGAAATAGATTTTTTTAACGATATTTTAGAAAAAAAGGGCACAGAGTTCTTTTTTGAGTCTCTGTGTCAATTTTCCAGGGCTTTGATATAATTAATTAAGCTTTTGTGTTTCTTCTTCCATATCTTTCCACGGCGGCAGGATAGACGTCACAACCCGCAGTATAATGAATGGGAGCATAAATATTATTATTGCCGGTAAAACTCCTTCCTGGCTAAAGAATACAGGAACGTAAGTAAGCGTTCCTACAAGGCTCTTTGATATTTCCTGACCTCCGATCACTACATTCCATCTCATGGCAAATACGCCTATTACGACAAAAATGCATGAAATAGAAATCATTATCATTTTCAGCGTATCTCGTTTCTTGATGAAGTTGACCGCGAGCAATAGAATAAATGGTATTAATATGCCAAGTGTCAGTTGCACTCCCCAGAAAGTAAAGCCAATTTTATCCGAAAGGAGTCTGTTAATAATATCGATATCTTCACGTGATGCGTATTTCATGCTTATTATCTCAAGCAATTCCAGTGTTACATCAAGGATCAGGAAAATCCACAGGTAATGTGCAAGTGATTGGAGACATTTATGGTCAATAGCATGTTTCCTTATTTTCATTGCGACAATATAGAGTAAGATCAATAGGGCTATCCCTGATACTATAGCTGACATAAGGAATATAATTGGCATAAGTGGAGTTGACCACCATGGGTTTGCCTTGATGCCGCCAAATATAAAGCCAACATAACCGTGCAGGAACGCTGCTGACGGAATACCGATTATTGCAAGCTTTCTCGCAAATTTTTCATCATTATGCAATGTTTCTTCAGAAATATCAAATGAAAACAGTGCAAGACTTGAATATAACAATTCTTTCCATCCATGTGAACTAAGAGCCTTTTTGACAATATCTTCCCTGAAAGAAAGCCATATCTCAAGGACTACTATGATAAGATAGAATGAAAATATGTAACCAAAACCCGACATCGCAGATGTAAGATGTGGCGTGAACATGATCTCAATACCACGCTCAGGACGTCCAAGATGAACAAGTAAAGGCAACATTGCAACAAGCAGGAATGACAATGCCGTAAGAAGGGCGAATCTTGCAACAGGTTTGATCTCATTCTTGCCAAAAACATGGTATAATGATGAAGCAATGAAAGCACCGGCTACAAGACCCGTAATATAAGGATACAATACGATCAATATACTCCATTGTATTTCAGATTCATTGGGATAAACATAACCCCATATCAGATTCTCTAACATCATTTCACTTCCCGGTCTAAACCGATATAGAACACCTTGGGTTTTGTACCAAGATCGGGTTTAAGAAGATTGATCCTTTCTTCGTCAATTATTTTATTCACTTCACTATTTTTATCCTTCATGTCTCCGAATTTTCGTGCCCCTGTAGGACAGGCCTGAACACATGCCGGTAATAAACCTTTGGTTATCCTGTGATAACACCATGTGCATTTGTCAGCAGTCCTCTTCTCAGTATTAAAGTACCTTGCGCCATAAGGACATCCCTGTATACAATATCTGCACCCGATACAATACTCATAATCCACAAGAACGACACCATCTTTTGTTGTATATGTTGCACCCACAGGACAAACCTGGACACATGGAGGATTATCGCAGTGATTGCATATCTTTGGTACAAAAAAAGCTTTTTTGATCTCTTCCGCGGGTATGTCGTCTACGAATCCTTCTATTCCCCCGTCTGGCGAATCGATTACAACTTCTTCTTCCCTTGTTTCAAATGATGTTTTTTTCACCCTATATCTTTCGATCCATGTCCTGTACACTTCTTCATCAAATGGTACCTTGTTTTCCAGTTTACATGCGTTGGCGCACCTTCCACAGCCGATACATTTGCGTGTGTCCACGACATAGCCCCAGAAGTGTTCCTCCCAATTATACCCACCTTGCACAGGTGAGTTTTCAGCTGCAATGCTATTTGTAATAAGGGATTCTACAATTGTAGTCCCGGCAGTTGCGCCTATAATGATTTTGCATCCGATCTTAGTAAACTCTCGCCTTGATATATCCATATTATGCCTCCTTTTATACAAACCACGGCTTATGCGGATTATGACAATATACGCATCTTAGATCCTCGCCGTGTGTCTCTGGATCGACCTGCGGGAACGTTTCTGGTTTTGCTATTCCCTTAAAGTGGCATTTACCGCAATATTCTCTTGACTCATCCGCTTTTTCCAATGGTTCCCTGGCATTAAGAACATGTTTTTGCGCTGGCCCATGACATGTTTCACAATTTACGGTTTTATGCCTGTCCTTTACCCAGACCGAATATATTATTTTATGACAATTCTCTTCACCGCAACTTGTCGAACCTGCATAATTTACATTAAGGTTCCTGAGTTCACTTACAGAATCTCCCCTGTACCATCCGTATTGTCCAAATGATTCAGGGACAAGCAGGGACCTTACGAGAATAAAAGCAATTATTACAAGAGCTAATAATGTGAAAGCTCTTTTTAAATGTGGCTGCATTACATATCACCTTTCTATAACTGAATATTATATTGTTTCATCGTTTTTTGGCCTTTATTTTTTCCTCAGAATATAGAATACAGCTATCAGCGAAATTAATCCAGTCAAACCTATGAATCCAGGCACCTGGGTTGATTCAGTTCTAGTTGGCAAAGGTGTGGGTTTCACTATATCTTCAGCCTTTTTTACTTCCATATTGGCTGAATCTATTACATCCTCGAAATGCGTGAGATTGAATTCATGCCACATCGGAGCAAGATTCTGGTATATTTTCAGGGCATTATCAGTATATTTTTCTGCCTGTCCTACATCTGTTCCGTTCTTCTTTGCCCAGAAAATATCCTCTCTCGCATTTTCTATATTGAATTTTAACCTGTTTACTTTTCTTAACATATCTTCTGCCTTAAGCGGTATATCATAAGGTGCTACTTTCTTATAAACTGAATGACAGTTTCCGCAGGAGTTCCTGAAATCTTCAGGGTTAAGTACCGTGAAAGTATGTGGATGATGGCATGTTGTGCATGTCGGGGCAAGCTCCAATGATTCAAGCTTCTTGAAATGTGTACTATTTTCAAAATTATCCAGTTCTTTTGGATGGCATTTACCGCAGGTCTTTGGAACATTGGTATAATAAACAGGGCTTTGCGGATCTGTATTGTTCTTGAAATTAACGTGTGCTTTTTCTTTAGTAGCCTGTTTTGGATCTCCTCCATGACATGCGTCACATGTGACTCCCTTTACAGCATGAAGAGATTCCTGCCATTGCTGGTAATTAGAGGTTGCAAGCTGCCTAATCCTGTCTTCATGACATTCAAGAGAACATGTCACATCTCGTTCAAGATGCTGGATCCTTATCTGGTTGAAACGCTTTTGTTCTTCGATAAAAGGAGTTAAGGTTTTATGACAATCGATACATGAATTTTCAGAAGCATTCACTCCAGAAAGAGATACCGAAATTCCTGCTAAAATTAGTAATACAATTAAGATTTTATTAAATAATACCATTCGCATTTTATTCATACCTTCCGTTTTACAATTATTTTTTAATTTATACCTTTATACCGTTTTAAATCTATCGTTTTTTCTAATTTCAACTAACCCGTTATTTCGTTATTTATATCTTTTGGTTTTAACTTCCTACCAAATCCAATAAATTTTTAAAGTTTCCCTTTCTTCCTGAGAAGCTCAGCATTCAAGACACTGGCACCTGCTGCGCCTCTTATGGTATTATGGCCCATACAGATGTATCGTATGCCTGGTCGTATTCGTCCCACTGAAACAGTCATGCCTCCTCCGATATTCCGGTCCATGCGCGGCTGTGGCCTGTCTTTTTCTTCCTTTACTTCGATCACTGGTGTAGGTTCTGTTGGCAATTCGGATAATCCGGGATCAAAATCCAGAAAAGCCTGTTTAACTTCATCAATTGAAGGATCATCTGCCATTTCCACCCATACAGCCTCAGTATGGCCATCCATGACCATAACACGGTTACAGCTTGCGCTTACCTTGAATGGTGCATCAATTATCTCACTGCCGTTAAATTCCCCCAGGAGTTTCTTTGTCTCACTTTCGACCTTTTCCTCTTCCTGGCCGATATAAGGAATAACATTATCAAGGATTGCCATTGATGGAACCCCATCATAACCTGCGCCCGATATCGCCTGCATGGATGCAAGATATATTTTTTCAATATTGAATTTCGCAAGCGGCTTCAGCGTAACGGCCATCATTATAGTCGTACAATTAGGATTTGTGACAACATATCCGTCCCATTTGCGCTTATCCTGCTGAACATCTATCAGGCCAAGATGTTCCGGATTAACTTCCGGAATGACAAGAGGAATGTCTTTCACCATACGTAAAGCGCTTGCATTACTTGCAACAACAAAACCCGCTTTTGCAAATTCAGGTTCAACAGTTTTGGCAAGGTCGGTGGGAAGAGCAGAAAAAACAATATCTGCATCAACCTTCTTCGGATCAACAGGCACAACAGTCATATCGCCGACGTTTTCGGGAATTTTGCTTTCAAGCCTCCAGCTAGCGGCATCACCATATTTTTTTCCGGCGCTTTTGTCGGAAGCTGCCAGAGATGTTAATTCAAACCATGGATGTTTGCTCAACAGCTCTATAAATCGCTGGCCTACATTGCCTGTTGCTCCTAAAACCCCTGCTTTTATTTTTTGCATATCATTCCATTGAAATAGCACTATTCGGGCAGGCATCAACACAGGTGCCACACTCAGTGCACTCTTCCGGGTCTACTTTTGCCTTATCATTTTTCAATTCTATCGCCGTTGCAGGGCATTCATCAACACATATACCACAACCGGTACATTCTTCATTATTTACTTTTGCTGCCATTTATGTCACCTTTTGCCTACCATTGAATACGTGAAATATAAACATAACGGTTTGACTCAAATTTGATAGGGTTTACTTTTATAACAGTTTTCGAATATTTGACCAAAATGAAAGTTAGATATACACCAAAGTCTTTTTAAGAGATTTATGTTAGCCCGTAGAACAGGTTATTTTGTAGAGTCGGTCATTCGAGATATGACACGCCTTTCATTAAAACATAATGCAATTAATCTTGCGCAAGGGTTTCCTGACTTTCCTGCACCGCTTACGCTAAAGCAAGCAGCAGCCGCTGCGATCATGGAAGATTATAACCAGTATTCTATCACCTGGGGTGCAAAAGACCTGAGGGATGAGATATCACGAAAAGCACGGGAATATAATCATATCGAATCGGATCCTGAAAGTGAGATCACCATGACTTGCGGCTCGACCGAAGCGATGATGGCATCCATGCTTGCCTTGATAAATGAAGGTGACGAAGCTATAATATTTGAGCCATTTTACGAGAACTATGGGCCGGATGCCGCTGTTTCGGGGGCTGTTCCAAGATTTGTTCCCCTTAATGATGATAACAGCATCGATGAAGATGCCCTTAAATCTGCATTCAATAGAAAAACGCGTGTTATAATCCTCAATACGCCCAACAATCCCTGCGGAAAGGTTTTCACAAAAGGCGAGCTGAAAATGATTGCTGACCTTTGTGTTGACAATGATGTCATTGCGGTTACTGATGAAATATATGAATACATCCTGTACGACGATAGAAAGCATATCAGCATCGCTTCCCTTGATGATATGAAAGACAGGACAATAACAATAAGCGGATTCTCAAAAACCTATAGCGTCACAGGATGGCGTATCGGCTATGCCCTTGCGGAAAAGAACCTGACATCTGCAATAAGAAAGGTGCATGATTTCCTCACAGTTGGCGCACCTGCACCGCTCCAGCATGCATGCGTAACAGCATTGAGATATCCCGACTCTTATTATAAGGAGCTTGCAAGTGTATATGACGGAAAACGAAAGTTCCTCCATAGCGCTTTAATAAAAGCAGGATTCAAGTGCAATATGCCCGAAGGTGCATATTACATATTAGCTGACATCCCCGAAAGCGTAAATATGGATGACATGGCTTTTGCAAAACATATGGTAAGTGAAATTGGTGTAGCTGCCGTTCCTGGAAGCAGTTTCTACAAGAGTGAAGCAGGAAAACATAAACTACGCTTTACTTTTTCCAAAAAGGATGAGACGCTCATGGAAGCGGCGCAGCGGCTTGAGAAGTTGAGAATTTAATACGTTGGGGTCAAGGTATAAGTAGTTCTCACTGCGTATTCTTTCATATGACGAAAGAAACCACGATAATGATCACTAAAGACGGACCGATTCTAGTTTTGGGAGGCTTGCCTATCGACAAGCAGATAATTGGAATAGGAAAGGATGGTGAACCTGAAAAGTGGATTAAAGGTAAAAAAATATCTGATGAACAATGCGCGCTGTGTCGTTGCGGTGAATCTAAGAACAAACCTTTTTGCGATGGCATGCATGCAAAAATCGGCTTCGATGGTACGGAAACCGCAAGCAGAAAGCCATTTGATAAACAGGCAAAGGTTATGGATGGGCCGACATTGAAGCTAAAAGATGTAACTCCGTTGTGTGCTGCTGCAAGATTTTGCCACATAGGTGGGGGAACATGGGAACTTACCCACCATTCTGATAACCAAGAGGCCAGAGAATTAGCTATTGAAGAAGCCTGCAACTGCCCTTCAGGAAGATTAGTTGAGTGCGACAAGAAGACCGGAAAGGTGATAGAAAAAGAGTTTGAAAAGTCAATCAGCCTTATCGAGGATCCCCAGAACAAGGTGAGCGGTCCGATATGGCTAAAGGGCGAGATACCTATCGAATCGTCTGATGGCAAGACTTATGAAGTTCGCAATCGCGTCACATTGTGCCGATGCGGCAAATCCGAAAACAAGCCCTTTTGCGACGGTTCCCACATAGAGGAAGGCTTTGATGACGGCGATGAATCATTAAAATGAGAAATGCTAAAAAAAACCTCAATGACAAAATAAAACACAAGGACAAAACTATCGTTCTCTTCTATGCATCCTGGTGCTCATTTTCCCAGCGATTCTTGCCGATCTTTGAAGAATACGCAAAAAGCCATCCATCAGAGTGTATAAGCATTATTGTTGATGACCGGCCTGATCTTTGCGAAGAATATTCAATTGAATATTATCCGACAGTGATTTTGTTCAGGAAAGGAAAAGTGCATAAACGGCTTGATGCGCAGCCAGGAATTGGTCTGAACAAAGAACAACTCAAGGAACTTACTGAAAATCCATAGAACTCCCCTAAACGCAATACTTTTAAACAGAGGGGTATATTAGAATAAATCGTGTCTGCATCGATAAATCATGTAGATATCCCCGTGCGTTTATCCATTTAAGGATAAAAAAATCACTCAAATTATCTATTTAACACTATGAAAACCATTATCATCGATTACGGACTCGGTAACCTTCGAAGCATCGAGAAAGCCCTTCAATACGTTGGCGCAGAGGTTGAAATATCAAAAGAAGCACACGTAATAGATAAAGCCGATGCGCTCATACTTCCCGGTGTGGGGGCATTTCGTGATGCTATGATGCATTTTTCAACGCTTGAACGCGTGGTAAAAGATGCAGTTGATGAGGGAAAACCGCTTCTTGGGATTTGCCTGGGAATGCAGATGCTGGCATCGGAAAGTGAGGAGGGTGGCTTGCATAAAGGCATTGATATAATCCCTGGACGCGTAACTCGCTTTCCCGCTTCTGAATTAAAAGTCCCGCACATGGGGTGGAATTCTCTTATTAAAAAGAAGGATATCCCCCTGTTAAAAGGAATAGAAAATGGTTCATTTGTTTATTTTGTGCATTCCTTCCATGTGAGTACTGATAAAAAGTATGAAGTTGCCATGTGTGACTATGGGCTTTCCTTTCCGGCTATTATTGCCAGCGAAGCAGGAAATGTGATCGGAACCCAGTTCCACCCGGAAAAAAGCGGTGTAACAGGACTTCGGATGCTTCGTAATTTTGTGGAGAATTATGGACATTGAAGGATACGCAAAACGCGGTCTAATGCGTGGAGATAAGTCGTTAAAAGAGAAGCTTGCACAAAGGATCCTTGAAATAAAAAATATCTCACAAAAGCATGCTGAGAAAATCGCAAGTGCAGTGATCGTCGAGGCCAAAGCTACCCTTGACCCGAAATCTGAAATCCTGAAACCCATATGTTCTGGTGTAACCATGGGAGATTTTGGCGTGGGCTCACGCGGCATGGGGGATTTCTATACTCATGAGAAGATAGCCGAAGTGATAGGAAAGACCTCGGCTGTTGTGGATTCATCGCATCTTGATGATTCCGGGGTTGTGCAGGCCGGGGGGCAGTATCTTGTGGTTACGATCGACGGGATGCATTCACGCCTTTCGGATTTTCCTTTCCTTGCAGGATTTCATGTCGCCCGTGCGGCGCTTCGTGATGTATATGTAATGGGCGCGCGTCCTGTGGCGATGCTCTCAGACATACATGTGGCAGATGACGGGGACGTGGCAAAAATCTTCGACCATATCGCCGGGATTACTACTGTTTCAGACCTGACAGGCATTCCACTTATTACAGGCAGCACTCTGCGGATAGGAGGGGACATGGTGATCGGTGAACGGATGACCGGAGGCGTTGGCGCGGTTGGAATCGCAGAGAACCTCACCGCACGCATTCAGGCAAAGCCCGCAGATGTCATAATCATGACCGAAGGAGCAGGAGGGGGTACAGTTTCTACGACTGCGCTTTATTACGGGATGCATGAGCTTGTGGACGAGACCATAAACCTGAAGTTCATAGATGCCTGCGAGGCGCTTTTTGATGCAGGATTGGTTGAAAAAATACATGCAATGACTGATGTGACAAACGGCGGAGTACGCGGGGATGCAAAGGAAATAGCAAGAACGGCTCAAGTAAAACTCGTTTTTGAAGAAGAGAAATTGCGTGCGCTTGTGAATAAAAAGGTGCTTTCGATGCTTGATAAGCTTGAGATAGATTATCTTGGGGTTTCGCTTGATGCGCTTTTAATAATAGCGCCGCGCGATTATGCTGATGATATCCTGGAATGTGTGCGAAGAAAAGGTGTTGCTATTGATATTGTCGGAAAAGTTGTAGATGGGGAAGGTGCAGAATTGATAATCGAAGGTGAATCACGGGATTTCACCCCTCGCTTCCGGGAGTCTGCATATACGCCAATAAAGAAGCTGGTTGGTGAGAAGACCCCAAAGAATTTTGATGTGATGAAAACAGCAGTAGACGAGGCTGCGGCAGAGGCCATTGCGAAGAAGAAACGTGTTGTGGAAATGCTGGGCCTAAAAATACTGAGGTAAATTATTAATACTATTAATAATATTAATATAATTTAAATATGTTTTTTTAGTTAAAGCACGAATAATATGAACAGCAGATAACCAATAGTCATCATGATGACCGAATGCTTCAGGCCTGACAGGGCACTTCCTTCACCCATGACACCTGCAATCAAACCTGATGAAAATCCCTGGATAAGAGCGCCATGGAAGAAAATACGATTGTACATATTCAGCTTCTCACGGTTAAGGCTAAGAGGAACAGCCCCGCTGCCTCCGACTGCCATCTTTTCTCCTGCTTTTACCATCTCGGTAAGGAAAGTTGTAGAAATAATATAAATAATACCTACGAAAACCATGAACGATATATAAATAATTACAACATAAATGAACATATTGGTTTTACGTTCATTCTTCAACTCCTGTTCTGCTGCAACGTCTCTTGCAGCCACATTCAATACTTCACCAATATCTCCGCTTGATTCATTTGCTTTTGTCAATAAATTGACAGACCGGGATATGAAATGAGTCCTGAAACGGTTGGCGAACCGGATGAGCGATTCATTAACAGGAAGGCCCCATTCGATATCATTATTGATCTTCTTTATCTCTTTACTCAATCCAATATCAGAACGCGTCATCAATTTTATTGAATCGCGAAGAGTCATACCCGTCTCATTGGTACTTGCCAGTTTTTTTAAGAAATCAGGAATTTGTTCCTGTATCTTATCTTCCTTTCTTTTCTTATACTCATGGAATAACATCAACGGGATAATAAGAATATAAATTGAGAAAACGATTTTATCATCAATATAATCCATAAAGTTGGGTGATCTCATCCCATAATATATGTTAATAATTAAATATATAAATGTAATTGGAAAACTCACAGCCAAAGCATATATCGGCTTTTCCCTCAGTGGTTTCAGCGGATCACGGATCATTTGATTAAATTTCAGGGAATTTCTTGACTTGATAAATCCAAGATATGTCGGCTTTTCTTCAGTTTCAGGAACAATTATTTCACCAACATGGCTCTGGGTAGGAAGAAGAGGCGCCTCACCAGTATTTCCTGGTGTAATAATATTGACCATTACCACAAATATCATCGAACCTACGGGTATTACTGCGTATATTATCGCATAGATCATCATGTCGGTGCCAGAACCCATGACCGACATCATGACGCCAAGAATGATCATAAATAAAGGTCCTGCAACAAAAGCTGTTACATAGGATTCAGCTACTAATCCCAGGGTTTCGAGGAATCCCTTCTGGTCTACCTTTGCCTTAACCAGGTACTGTTCTGATTTATCCCTGAAATAAGTAGGAATATCTCCGCCGCTGTCAATAACTGTCAGAAGATTATGCATAAGATCCCTGAAATTTGACGATGGTGTGGAATCACAAATGTTTTGAAGAGCAGTTCGCAGGTCATTTCCAAAATAATCCATATCCCTGACTATAACATCTATTTCCTTTGATACCTCACCATATGTGCTTGCGCACCTGCTCAAGGAACGAAATATTTCTATTAAATTCATCCCTCCCCTGCTTAACGCATACAAATAAGTAACAGCATAAGGCAGGTTTTTGTCAATATCTCCCTTTCGTTCTCCGGCCCTGAAACCCGGATACACAAGAAACAGCAGATAGGTGATCATCCCAAACAACCCGCCCATGAATAGAACGATAAAAATTGATATCGATATTGTTTTATATTGCAGCAGCCATGCTGTTTCCTGAGTGAATGTCAGATGCGTGATCCTGTCGGGGAGACCCACAATGGCTACAATAATATATGCAATTATCAAACCCAGGATAGCTCCAAAAATACCTGTCACTACCGAATAAAATACTGCGTTTGATAAATACATTTCATACGAAATAGGGATGCGCGCCTGCCTTAATGCCATCCGCATATCACGGAACTGATCTTTTTTCGCTTTTATCTTGTCGCCAAGCAAGACAAATGGCAGTTTCTTTATTTTTAAGAAAATCAATTCGGCAGATCTATTAATATTTTCCATTGTTTTCATCCGGATATCAATAATTTCTTGAGTACTTTGTCTGGAGTGACCTGGTAATCATGAATGATAGTGGCTATCGCATTAAAATCAGATATTTTATTATTTACCATGAACTCGAGAATTTTTTGTCTGTTCATTAATTCTTTTTTCAAATCTGCAATATTCCAGCCCCTTCGTACCATTATTTCGTTGAGCGCTTTTGATTCTCCAACCCTGTTGAATTTATCGGTCAGTGCATCCCATGCAAAAATATCATTGGTCCTGATGTTCCTCGTTGTCGGGTCAATATCAGTGATCTCAACAAGTTTCATATTTCGTCGCGCCCTTTTTCCTTTTACGAATGTTTGCGACTGAATGCTAATTATATTAAGTGCCTGTATCATGGTCCTGGGAACACTGATAGGCGGATTCTCAAGCCTGTGAATGGCGCTTGAAACCGAATCGGCGTGCATAGTTGAAAATGTTGTATGACCTGTACTCATGGCCTGGAAAAGTGTCAGTGCTTCCTTACCTCTGACTTCACCCACCAGAAGGAATTCCGGCCTCTGCCTGAGTGCAGCTTTTAGCAGGTCGTACATATCGATAGTCCCTTTTCCATCAGCAGTAAAGGAATCTCTCGTTACACCCGGTATCCAGTTAGGATGAGGCAGTTTTAATTCCCGTGTATCTTCAAGCGTGATGATCTTGGCCTGCCAGGGAATAAACAATGAAACCGCATTAAGAGAAGAAGTCTTTCCTGAAGCTGTACCGCCAGCATAAATAAGACTCTTATTGTTTTCGATGCAAAGCCACAGATAGGCCATTTCCTCGGCTGAGAACGTATTCCAGTTTATCAGGTCGACTGGTGTTATCGGGACCTCACTGAACTTTCGGATAGTAAAAGTAGCTCCATGAGTTGTTATATTTTTTCCGAGTGTCATCTGGATGCGTGAGCCGTCAGGCATAGTTGCGTCGATCATCGGTTCTGCGACTGAAATATGCTTTCCGCACCGCTGGGCAAGCCGTATAACATAAGAATCCAATTCGTCTTCCCTATAAACTACATTTGTTGCCAGATTGGTATATTTCTTATGATATAAATAAATAGGAACACCAAAACCATTCGCTGAAACATCTTCAATCCTGTCATCATGCATTAGAGGATCAATTTTACCAAATTTTATAAAATCCCTGCGCGTATAATATAATATTTTTTCAGTTGTTAAAGGGCTTACATCTATTGAATATTCTTTAACTAGCTTTTTAACTTTATCTGTAAGGGTTTTATTTTTATCTTCTTCACTTTTAATATCTTCAAAAAGAAGGACGTCTTTTAACCTGTCTTTTATTTCCTTGAGGAATAGCTCCTCAAAATCAGAAAGTTTTGGTTCAACTACGTAATACAGGTTTGAATTCTTTTCAGGATTAAACAAAATTACCACTAAAGCATATGGTTCATTAACCCAGTAGCGTTCCAGTTCATTATACCCGCTAATACCATCATACATTACAAGCGGCCCATGAACAGAAGGATCGTATAATTCCTTATCGCTTTCTTCCTTTGTGAGTACCAGTTTAATTTTTCCCATCAGGGATTTGGGTTTTTCCACATTATCCAGGGATTGCATTTCAGCTAGTTTCTTTACCCGGGTTTCAATATCCGAAACTAATTTATCTTCCAAAATCTCATAAACAGCCTGCTTTTCAGCGGTCATCTTTTCTTTTATGAGATCTTTTGTTGTATCAACACCAAGGCGCTGCATAATGGCGCCCATTTCTTCAGAAGGCCGTTTTTCTTCACGGGCTGGTTTTCCCGCTTTTTTATCACCCGCAGGCTTTTTATTTCCTGTTTTATTTTCGGAAAGTTTTTCAGGTTTTTTCTCTTCTATAACCTTTCCATCAATTGATGAAGAATTTTTTTCTATATCTTTTCCTGATACTTTATCTGGTTCAGATATATTTTTTATTTCGGTCTTATGTTCATCCACACCCGGCAATTCTTTCGGATTCCCATTATTTGAACTTCCTACGGGAGGTTTTGTTTCCTTTTTAGTCGTTGTTTCATCCGATCTTTTTATAGGCTCTTCTTTAGATTCTTTAGCTACTTCTTTAAGTTCTTCTTTAGGTTCTTCTTTAAGCTCTTCTTTAGATTCTTCTTTAGCTACTTCTTTAGGTTCTTCTTTAGATTCTTCTTTAGTTACTTCTTTGGGTTCTTTGTCTGATTTCAGATCTTGATGTTTTTCCCCGGAAGATTCTTTTTCGGTAACATTTATTTTGTTTTTATTCTCATCATGTTCCGGCTTTTCAATCGGCTTATCAGGTTTTAAAACAATTTCCGGAGTTTGATTTTTTTCGGATAATACCTTATCTTTTCTAATTCCCTTTCGCTTTCTTCCCTTTCTGGATCCTGATAGCTCTGAGCTTAACTTCACATTTTCTTCTGATTCCGACTTATTTTCCATTTGAACCATTTTTACATTGCCTTTTCAGATTTTTTTTCAACTTTATGAGTTTATATAATAATTTATATATTATTATATATTTATCTTCTTGAAATCCTCTATATCATGTGATAAGCGTGTAAGCTCTTCATCTGTAATGGAAATCCTGCTCTTCACTTCACGAAGTTCATTTTCCAATTGTCTCATCCTGACAGACATCAAATAAATAAAAATAAATGCAAAAAAAAGTATAACAATTAGAATTATGGTTAGAATATCCATTCTATTTTCCTCCAAAAACAGATTTTACAAGACGATCAACGAAACCCTCCCTATCTTTTTCCACTGTTGGTTCTATGTATTTCTCTCCTGCAAGTTGGGCAGCAAGCCTCTTGTATGCTATGGATGCATGAGAATTCGGATATTTCACGACTATTGGCGTCTTGAACGCTGCTGAAAGTCTCACATTTGGATCCTCTGGTATCATTTCAAGTATTTTTACACCCAGAAGTTCGGATACTTTATTGCGGTTTATTTCCGTTTTCTCAAGAGTTGCACGATTCAAAATAGCACCTTCTACAGTCCTCCCCAGCATTTCAGTCAGTGCTTTGGTTTTCAATGCATCTGCCATTGATGCAAGTTCGGGATTCACAACCAGAATAACCTCGTCGGCAACAGCAAGCGGAATAACTCCATCCCTGCTAATGCCAGCAGGAGCATCTATCAATAGAAAATCCATTCCATCAACAAGAGTGGACATAACATCTTTCAATATATCAGGATTTGATTTCTGGAATCCTTTCAATGATAAGCCGCTGGGTACCACTTTAAGGCCGCCAGGACCATCGTAAATAGCCTCTTTTATATTAGCGCTGCCGCTCATTACTTCATGCAGCGTTATTTTGCTTCTTTCAAGGCCGATCAAAAGACCCAGGTTTGCCATACCAATATCTGCATCGAGAACTACTGTCTTCTTTCCCAAAAGAGCCAGAGCTGTTCCAAGATTGAGTGTGGTAGTGGTTTTGCCCGTACCACCTTTTCCTGAAGCTATCGTATATACATGTGCTGTCATGATGAGTCCTTCTACATTAATTATATAATCATTTATATGATATAGATTATAATGCTCATAAGGGGTTAATAAACCTAACCTAGATTTATTAAAAATTACATCATTATTTAGATTAGGATTCGAAATTTAAAGAAGCAGAATCCTTTAAATCATTCATGATCGCCATAATTGAATCAATATCACGGGTCTTGTTTATTTCCATACGAACCTGTTTCACGTTTTCCATGCCTTTTGTAAACCACTGGGCATTGCGCTTCATATCATTAAACGTAAGCATACCATAATTGCGGCATAGTTTTATGTAATCGAAAAAATCAGCCAATCTTTCTTCCGTATTCTGGGAAGGCAATATTTCCCCGGTTTTTAAAAAATAAGAGATCTTCTTAAAAATAAACGGATTGCCAATCGCGGCACGCCCTATCATAAGCCCGTCGCACCTGGTATATTCAAGCACATTTTGTGAAGTTTTTTCATCAAAGATATCCCCGTTCGCCATAACCGGGATCGTAAGCTCATTTTTAATGCCTTTGATAAAATCAAGATCGGATTTCCCTGAATAGCCCTGTTTTTGCGTTCTTCCGTGGACTGTGATCGCATCCGCACCTGATTTTTCAATAATTTCTGCTATTTTTAATGTTTCATCAAAGTTATCTGATATTCTTATTTTAGCTGTGAGCGGTATATCCAGGGAATCCGAAAGCATTCTTATGATCTCCCCTATCAGTCCGGGTTTTTTTAAAAGTTCTGATCCGCATCCATTTTTTATAACACCCTGTGCAGGGCAGCCAAAATTTATATCAATGAGTTCAGGTCTGAATTTTTCCTGCAAAAATATTGCAGATGCAGCAAGATTTTTTGGAACAGAACCCATTAATTGTATTCCCATCGGTCTTTCGTCTTTGCAGGTAAAACCCCTTTCTATGCTTTTCAGGCTTTGCCGCACTACTGCTTCAGAAGATGTCATCTCGGAATACACAAGAGATGCACCATACTTCCTGCAAAGGAGCCTGGATGGAAGGTTTGTAACACCAGACATCGGTGCAAGAACAAGATTTCCATCAAGTTTCAATTTTCCAATAGTCAAAGAGCTCATGCGTTTTTCAATCCATCATATAGCGATTTCCATATAAATATTATAATTTAATGTTAATTAAATTTTAAAATACTCTTTATTTTATCCCAAAAACTCTCATGTTTTTGATTAACATCTATGTCTTGATGAAAATCTGGTGTTTTGTGTTTTAACAACTCGATTGTTTTGTTCCAGTATAATTTACTTAAAGCCTGTCTGCGATTCATTAACCTTTTCTGCATCAAATCATATTCATATAGAATTTTACTATTTTTTATTATCGTAATTCTTAAAAGATGTTGATGTATTTCAGGTTCCTGTTTCTCCTGAATATAATTCCAAATTCGGTCAAATTTATAATCAATGTCTTTGAAAGCAACAGTAGCATGAAAGGTAAAATCATGATTATTGTCAATCGCCTTTGAATTTGAAAATTTTAATAATTTGTAAGCAAGGTCTCTTCTTAAGCATTTTAATTCTTCAGATGGTCTAATATCCAAATAAATAACCTTGTTTTGATTGTTAAAAAAATCAAACCCTTTTATCCTAAAAGGAACTAAATCATATCTATTTCCAACTGAAATAATCTCTGATACGAGCCTCCTCTCATCATTGGTCTGAAAGGGCCCGAATAGAGAAATATGAGGAACAGCTTTTTTTTGTGTAACACCTCTAACATTGAATTTCCTTGCTACATCATAGATTAAATTTTTAGCATACCATTTTGCATAACCATGAAATCTAAACTCTATTAAGTAGTGCGCCAAAATCTTCACCCCTTATAAGTAAGATATTCATTTTTAGATTCATAAAAAATGTCGATTATTTCCTTTGTATTTCTTGAAATTTTGAGTTCTGAAGCAGTGTCAGCAGGAACATAAAATTCAACATATCTTATTTCATGTTTTGGTCTGGGAATTCCATCAGCTTTAATTAAGCAAACAGTATGATAATCTCGAAAGAAACCGCCAGAATGTGATTTGTGGACACTTCCAATGTATCTGAAGAGAACTTTTGAATAATTAGCAATTAAACCTGTTTCTTCTCTTAACTCTCGGATTGCAGCTTCTGTTCTGGTTTCGTCCTTCTCGGCTCCGCCACCAGGTAAGATAAATAATTTACTTCTGCCTGCAACTAGTAAAATGCCTTTAGAAGTTTCCACAATTGCTGTTCCTCGCCTTCTTTTATAAATGGTCATTTTAACCTCTTCCTATAATCATTTGAAATCTTGAGTTAAGTAATAAGTGCCATATCCATTGTATGCTACACCAACTCCAATGAAATTATAATCAACATTTAAGATATTTGCACGATGTCCAGGGCTATTCATCCAGCCCCTCATCATAGCATTGGCTACATCGTTTGAGGAACTGACATATCCATTTCCTTCGACATTTCCTGTCGGCATCATTCCTATGTTTTCAGCGATTCCAACCATTATAACTGACCCTTTCTGTGTCTCAGTTTCTATACCTCGCTTTTTTGCCCTCATTGTAGGGTCTTCTCCCTCTGGATTTACATGGGAAAAATAACTCCTATTTGCCATATCCAAACTATGTAATCTCGCAACCTCTGCTATCTTAGGTTCAGATTTCAATGCTTGTAGTCCTTGTTTCTTTCTTTCCTCATTCACTTTATTAAAAACCATAGTCTCAATTTCATAAGTTGCTGAATTAAATTCTGCTTTAGGCTTATTTTCATTCCACCATCCAACTATTGCTTTTTCAATTGATGACTCAAAATTCTGCTCTACTTTAATTTCAACAGTAGCGATTGGGGTTGGTGCAACAACATGATTTGACTTATCTATTGGATTTTTTATTATATTTACGTAATTATCATAATTAGTTCCCTTTAGTTTCAAAAGCAAATTGTTTCCATCTATTAATATAAAAGGAATAGCACTACTGGATTTATTATCTTTTAAGATTAAATTACTTTCAGAAATATTATATTTAAATGGTTTACCATTGATTACAGCATTACCATCTTTATTAAAAACAACGGTTGATATGATACCTTGAGAATTTTCAAATTTCCATGTACCTACTATTGATGTACTAGAATCTTGTTGCAGTTCATTAACTGGAACATTAACTGGAATACTGCGGTTTGAATTTGAAGAGTTTGGATTATTAATGTTTACTGCTACAAGTATTGCAGACAACAGTATAATAATTATAAATATAATACCATACATATTATATCTAGAACGACTCTCTGATTTAGAAATCGTATCAGCTTTATTGGATTCTTGCACTAAGGCTTCAGTTGGAAGTTCCTGTAAAATGTTTGCAAAATCTTTGTCCTTTGATTTAATCTTTTCAACCTGGGATGGGGTATTTATTATAATATTATTTTCTTCTTCACTTATTTTATTTTCCTCCATTCGTTTGATAACCAAACTTTTCGTTTCATAATCAAGAGGCTTTAGAGGAATTTTTCTGTCGATATTAATAGGCCTCAAAATAACTTCAAGTTCTTTTTCTTCTTTGTCTAAGGCAGATATTTTTTTTAATATCTCATGTCGTTTATCTAACAACCCCCTATCCACATAGTCATTCATTTCAGAAATAAACCGTTTTTTACATTTTTTTATCAGTTGCAATTCTTTAAATATTTCTTCTTTACTGAGATTCCTAGTTGAAGATATTTCATTTTCTGGATATTCTTGAGCTTGTTTAATAAATTTTCTATTTGAAAAACATGAATGATTTTCGGGTAAACGATGGTCATTACAAAATATCCCACTACATCTTTTGCATCTAAATGGAATTAAAATCCGTTTTTCGCAAATATAACACTCTCCTGTCGATGGAGATTTATATTGATTCCTTTTTCTAAAGAAAACACCTTCATTTGAATAATTATATTTAATAAATAACAACATAGTGTATAAAAATATAGTCATCGCAGGAAAAAATATCATGCTCATATAAATATAAGAAATGTTTATATAAAAACAATTTTACTTATTATTAGATGAAATATGGAATGTAGTAATTGTAAATTTTGGCATTTTATAGGTCATGAAGGCATGGCAAATCGTGAATTTGGAAACTGCGATATTCACAGTAATATAAAACATCAATATAATTGGTGCGATAACGGCAAGTTCAGTTATACTTAATAACTCAATTGAGGAATAAATGCCCGAGATAAATTGGGGATCAAAAAAACGTAATATGAATCGAAGAGTAGATACATACTCAATTCCTGGAGTATCTCAAATAATTTATAAGAACGAGTGGGGACGCAAAACAAATAGAAGAACAAATAATTACTCGGATTCAGATAATCCAAATACAATCTTGATTTTTATAATGTTTCTTGGCATTATAGCCAGTATATATATTATATTATCAATTAATTGAAATAAAAATTTATCAACTAACTACCAAAATTTAAAAGAGAGTAAAATTATGTTGTGTGAATATTGTAAAAAATCTATAAATTGTATGCCTTTTAAATGCAAAAGATGTAGTGGTATTTTTTGTGATGAACATCATTTACCTGAAGCTCATAAATGCTCAAATCTTGACATTCATTTTGAGGGCAAATGGTTTAGAAATTATGAAAATATAGAACAGAAAATAAGTGAATTAGAAAGAGAGAACCTAAGGTTACAAGAGATTTTACTTGGTCATATTCATTCAACTATGAGTCGCAAGGAAGCTCTGGATTTGTTTAATGAAAATATATTACTGATTAATAAGCTCAATGATCGAAGAAAAAAGGTACTAATTAGTTAAAGATTCCTGATGGTCAATTATTTGTATATTATCCAAGACGGAATATGACCGCAGGTTTTACGCAACAGTTTTTGTTTTTCGAAATATTAATGTTATTTTATAATCTTTCCACATAATAACATAAATACATACCCATCATAATTCAAAATCTTTAAATATAATGAACATAATTGTACATCAATGTACTAAAATGTACAATTAGAATGACACTTATGCACCAGATAATCAATGAAATAATATCATCAACAAGAAACAGGATCCCGCTTGCTTCAAATATGATGGCAATGCGAATAGCTTCAAGAGATTTCAAGAAGAGCATCAAGGATAAAAAGCAAAAGGGTCTCATTCCATTGATCTCGGAAGTAAAACCATCATCTCCAACTCGCTTTATCAGGAATATTACACCCCTTGAAGCAGCTGGAATTGCAGGTCAAATGGAATCTGCGGATGCAGCAGCGATATCTGTACTTACAGAGCCGGATTTCTTTAAAGGCAGTATCGAGAACCTGATATCTGTCAGGGAGAATGTTAAAATACCTGTATTAAGAAAAGATTTTATTATTAGTAAAAACCAGATCCATGAAGTGGAAAGCGATCTGATCCTTTTGATAGCAGGAATCCTGGGCGATGAACTTGATGATTTCGTAAATGAAGCAATATCCTCAGGCAGGAAGCCTCTTGTTGAAGTGCATAACAGTGATGAACTTGAAAATGCGCTTGCAACGCGGGCGAATATAATCGGGATCAATAACAGGGACCTTACTACTATGAAAGTTGACATAACGACCACTGAAAAACTGGCGCCTCTTATCAGCAACAGGATAATTATAAGTGAAAGTGGAATATCATCCCCTGATGATGCAGTCCGTATGATAGACGCAGGCTCTGATGCGATACTTGTGGGAACATCCATTATGCTTGGAAATGTTTACGAAAAGACTTACGAATTAGTACATGCATTGAACACTAAAAATGATCATTGAGAAAAGAATAATTAAGGAGAATAATTAAGAAGGATAAATAAGAATATGACACTTAAGCTTGAGTCCAAATTTGGTAAATACGGCGGCCAGTTCGTACCTGAAGTATTGATGCCTGCGCTTGTTGAGCTTACTGAATATTATGAAAAATATAAAGATGATGCTGTTTTTAATGATGAACTGGATTATTATCTCCGGGATTTTGCAGGCCGCCCGTCCCCGTTATATTTTGCAAAAAGATTGAGCAAGGAATACGGTGTAAAGATCTACTTAAAAAGAGAAGACCTCGTCCACGGCGGCGCCCATAAATTGAATAATACGCTTGGCCAGGGGTTACTTGCAAAATACATGGGGAAAAAAAGGATAATTGCCGAGACCGGTGCAGGCCAGCATGGTACAGCATGTGCAATGGCGGGCGCAGCGTTTGATATAAAGACCGAAGTTTACATGGGCGCAAGGGATACTGTACGCCAGCGCATGAATGTTTACAGGATGGAATTGATGGGAACAAAGGTCATTCCTGTAAAAAGCGGTTCACAGACATTAAAGGATGCAATTAATGAAGCAATGCGCGACTGGGTTGCAAATGTAGAGACAACGCATTACATGATCGGCTCGGTAGTCGGGCCGCATCCATTCCCGACCATGGTGCGGGATTTCCAGAGCGTCATAGGAAAAGAGGTAAGAACCCAGATACTGGAAAAGGAAGGCAGGTTCCCTGACTCCATAGTGGCATGCACAGGCGGGGGCAGCAATGCCATGGGTATATTTCATCCCTTCATAGAAGAAGATGTTGACCTTTTCGCAGTAGAAGCAGGAGGAAGCGGCATGAAAACAACTGAAAAAGAGGCGCTTCATTCAGCAACTCTATCTACAGGTGAAGATGGCATCCTGCACGGCATGCGCACAAAAGTGCTCCAGAATAAGTATGGGCAGATACTTGAATCAAGCTCGATCGCAGCAGGTCTTGATTATGCAGGCGTCGGTCCTGAACTTGCGTACCTGGCTGATATCGGCCGCCTTAAACCATGTAATTCAATGGACAACGAGGCACTTCTTGCATTCCATGACCTGTGCAGGCTTGAAGGGATCATCCCGGCGCTTGAGTCATCTCATGCTGTGGCGTACGTCAAGAAAGCGGCGGCATCAGGAGAGCTTGGGGACATTGTTGTTATCAATATTTCAGGACGAGGCGATAAAGATCTTGAGACCGTTATGGGGATGAGAAAATGAGAATAGATGAGAAATTCAAACAGCTTAAAGAAAAAAAAGAAGGCGCTCTTATCGCATATATCTGCGCTGGCGACCCCACGCTGCAAGCCATGAAAGAGTATGTGACAGCACTTGTCCGGGGCGGCGCCGATATTATTGAACTTGGTCTTCCATTCTCAGACCCGGTCGCTGATGGCCCCACGATCCAGCTGGGCATCCAGAGAGCGCTTGACGGCGGCATGACGCCTGATATTTATTTCAGGACGATCTCTTCGCTAAAACTACATATTCCGCTTGTCGTAATGACATATTATAATCTCATATTCAAACGCGGCCTTGAAAAATTCGCAAAAGACTGCGCAGCATCCGGGATATCCGGGATGATCGTGCCGGATCTTCCGCCTGAAGAATCAGATGAACTCCAGCAGGTATGCAAAGAGAATGAAATAGACCTCATTTATCTTGTCGCTCCAACGACGACTGAAGAAAGAATGAACAGGATACTTAAAGAAGGTACTGGCTTTATTTATCTTGTGGCACGGCTTGGTGTCACAGGCGCCCGGTCAGATGTTGCTGGTTCGACACGTGAGCTTATAAAAAGGGTAAAGACCACCACACCCAAAGCCGTTGGATTCGGTATATCGAATGGCAAGCAAGCGGCAGAGATAATCCGCGCCGGGGCTGATGGTGTGATCGTTGGGTCGGCATTTGTGGATATTATTGCAAAAGGTGAAGATGTGCCTGCGAGGCTTGAGGCACTGGCGCGGGAGTTGAAGCAAGGGGCAGCAGAGGGTAAGAATTCCTCTTAAAATAAAACAGGGTAAGGAAATCGAATTAAAAACACTGGAAAGCAATCTTAATCATATCCCACAACAATAAAAATACAATGTTCGAAGAAATCAAAGAATCGGTCAGGGATATTTTAAGACCCCTGGCAAAAAAGACCACTGAAATAAACCCGAACACATTGACCCTTTTCGGCCTTCTGCTAAGTCTGGTATCAGCATATTTTTTCGCACGGCAGGAGCTTTACTGGGCCGGGACTTTTCTACTTGCAGGCGGTTTTTTTGACTCCCTCGATGGTCTTGTTGCGCGCGAAAATAATAGAATGACAAAGTTCGGAGGTTTCCTGGACTCTGTATGCGACAGGTTTGCAGACGCTGCAATTATAATCGGAGCGATATATGGTGGCTTGACCCGGTTGGATTTCATTCAGGGCTGGTTGATAGGGACTATCGCGATTTTCGGCTCCCTGATGGTCAGTTATACCCGTGCCCGCGCCGAAGCAGCCGGAGCGAGCGCATCTGTTGGGTTTGGAGACCGTCCTGTAAGATTAATTATAATTATCCTGGGGGCTTTCTTCACAATGGTAAATTGGGCTATTCTCTTAGTAGCAGTTATATCTTTCATAACTGTTTTCCAGAGGATAGCATTCGTAAGAAGAGTCCTTAAATAACAAATTTTAAGTTGTATAAGGAATCAATAAGCGGGTATAAGAGGAAATTTAATGGCAGGCATACGTATCGCGATAGCTGGTGTAGGGAATTGCGCTTCATCCTTAATTCAGGGACTTGAATATTATAAAAACATAAAAAATTCCGATGATCTTGTTCCCGGATTAATGCATAATTCACTGGGTGGTTACCTGATATCAGATATAAAACCTGTGGCAGCTTTTGACATCGATATGCGTAAAGTTGGAACTGACCTGTCCGAAGCCATATTTTCTGAGCCGAATTGCACAAAAAAGTTTTCCGATGTGCCTGGATTTGATGTTGAGGTCATGAAAGGACAGGTGCTTGACAGTGTTGCTCCTCACATGAAGGATTATTTCAGGGTGGACGAAAAACAAAAACCGGTAGATGTGGCATCTGTGTTGAAACAATCAAAAGCAGACATATTGATAAATTATTTACCTGTAGGTTCAGAAGAAGCCGTTAAATGGTATGCGTCCCAGGCACTTGAAGCAGGCTGCGGTTTCATAAACTGCATCCCGGTCTTTATCGCTTCGAATAAACAATGGGCTGACAAATTCAAAAAAGCAAAGCTTCCGATCATCGGGGACGATATTAAAAGCCTTGTGGGTGCAACGATCGTTCACCGGGCGCTTACCCAGATGATAATAGATAGGGGTGCAAGGATCAACAGCACCTACCAGTTAAATATCGGCGGGAACACGGACTTTCGGAATATGACCGACCCATCAAGATTAAAATCCAAGAAAATCTCAAAAACAGAATCCGTGGCTTCCCAGATTCCTTATGATGCTTATGTTTACGCAGGCCCCAACGGCTGTATAGATTGTCTGAACGATAATAAGATATGCCACCTCAAAATTGATTTCAAGCTCTTCGGGGATGTCCCGGCTTACATTGACCTTAAACTCTCTGTTGAAGACAGCCCGAACAGCGCAGGTGTGGTCGTGGATGCCATCCGTGTGGCAAAAATCGCACTTGACAGGAAGATCGGCGGACCAATACTGCCAGCATCCGCATATTTTATGAAGCATCCCCCGGAACAGATGCGTGATGTTGAGGCACGGGAGAAGCTTGAAGAATTTATAAAAGGCTAAAAAGTTATTTTGTTAAAACCACAGGTTGCCCTGATGGGATTACCCAGATAACGTTTTGATTTCCTTTTAGCGTGTCATACAATGCCAGTTTGGCATTGAAATCGAGCTGTTCCGGGGGGACGTTCTTTAAAATATCTGCCTGGCTCTTTTGCGCTTTTGCAATAGTTTCTATTGCTTCTGCCCTGTTCTTAGCCGCATTCAATTCACCTTCGGATTTTGCCTGTATCGCCTGTTTTTCCGCAAGAGCATCCAGGGCGATCTTGGTAAATGTAGGTCTTAACAGAGATACGGAGTTTACTTTAATTCCGAATTGCTCTTCAATATTTGACTCTTTTAATTTCTGATATAATTCGTCATTGATAGAAGTAATCTGGGTTGTGATCTTCTCAGAGGACTGAGATTGAAGATAATTGAAGACCAGACTATCATACGCTTTTTGCAATTGCTCCTGAGGATGCGTGTTCTTAACTCCGAATTGTATCATATCCACAATTTCAAACGACATTACAGCGCCTGTATCGACAACCTTATCGTCAGTGGTTTTAATATCGAATCCGATCGCTCCCGATTGAGTGTCCCCTTTAAACCTGGATTCAAGTTCCAGATAATCAGCAGGGAAATATATGTTATTATTTACAACGCTATATTTTTCAACATCAGTAAGTATAGGAGTTCTTGTATGCCACCCCACTTCCGTCATTGGGACCTTATTTCCATTTACTTCGGTTATTATTGCCCCAGTTCCTGTTTCAATACGGTAACTTCCAAGAAGAGCCACAATTACAATGATAAAAAGTAAAAATATTACTACACCGATGATTATTGGTATACTTCCTTCTCCTTTGTCGTTATTAATAATTTTCACTTTTTTTATTTCGGATTTATTATCGTTTTCTTTTGCGATCAGGTTAATCCCTGTTATAATTGCAATGATAAGCGGAATTATTGCCAGTCTGCTGTGTTCTATTGCCATCCCTGCGGTCAATAAGACCATCACTAAGAAAAGAACGAGGTTAGTGTTAATTTTCATATTAATTCCCTACGACTTTCATTTTCCCAACCCTGACCGTGGGAGTTATGACATTTCCTACTTTCCTTATATCTTTCCCGATCCCATCGATATTCTTCAAAAGATCAAAGATATTCCCGGAGATCATCAATGATTTGATGGGTGATACGATCTGGCCGTTCTTTATCTCAAAGGAATTCCTGGCCTCAACCGAAAAATCTCCTGAAATGGGATTTGCTGTATGGGCACCGATAACGGTATTGACAATAACTCCGTCTGATGTCTCTGCAATGATATCTGATGACGGATATTCAATTATCAAGTTACGAATACCAATTGAAGGCGTGGACGTGTAAGATCCCCGGACTGCATTGCCTGTGCTTTCCCGCTTCTCTTTCCCTGCAGCATAGCAGTCATAAATGAACGACGATAAGATACCGTTTTTAATAATAGGAGTTATCTGGGACGGTGTTCCTTCTTCATCGCATGATGATGTGCCAAAACCACCGGAAAAAATCCCGTCATCGATAATGGATAGTTGATCCGAAGCTATCGAAGTATCCATTTTCCCTATCAGGGATGATCTACCTTTCTGGATATTATCCGCATTTACCGAGGTCACGATCGTATTTTCGAGAAGATCTGCAATAGCCATGGGTTCCAGAAGTACGGTGCAATCCCGCGTTTGCGTGCTTATGCCATTTTGTGATCGCAAGGCAAGGGATGAGGCCATTTCCCCGATTTTGTAGAAATCCATATCCAGTTTTCTCGACATATCGAATTCGGAAGCAGTGGAAAGAGGTAAATCGCTGGTAATTGCATCTATTGAAGCCTGTACGATCGTATCTTCTTCCTGTGTCTCAACGCCGTTTGAGTTCAAAATGAGCTTGGTTGAATTCCCGCATGCAAAATGTCCTGAAGTAGGCACAATACCCTGGATAGACTTTGCGCCATTTATCAGTTCAGTAGTGAAATCAATGCAGGACTCGATCTGGATATCTGCAATTTTCTTATCAAAAATGCCCTTAACTTTCGGAAGTTTCTTTTTTCCGGGAAGTCCTGACCATTCAGGATCACTGCCTCTTACACGCGCTGATTTTACAGAAAGTTCGGAAGCTTCTTTAATTCGTAAAACATCGTTAGTACTTGAAAAACCCACAGCCCCTTTCACGATCGCCCTTATCCCGATGCCTGAAATAAGGCTTTCTTTTGCAAGATCAATTACGTCCCTGTGAATATCTATTGAAATAGACCTGCCTTTTACGCAATATATCTCAACTTCATCCGCTCCTTCTTTTTGTGCAAACTCAAGAGCTTTGTACGCATTATCAAAAATATCATTCATGGGAATCATTAATTTAAACTTTAAGCAAGTTAAAGCTTTCCAAAGAACATATTATTTTTTTACTTTTATAATGGTTGCTCAGCAGCAAAAGAACTCAATAAGAGTCTTCCAAAAAATATATAGCCCTGTAATACATTTCCGTTAAGGTGGTGACCCAATGGTACTTCCTGACAAATTCAAATGTGTAATCACGAACTGGGACTATATTTACGACTTATGCAGGCATGTAGCAAACGATGTGAAAAGATCGGGGTATAAACCCGATACGATAATTGCACTGGCCCGGGGGGGATGGTTTGCCGGAAGAGTGCTTTGTGATTTTCTAGGGCTCAATGACCTTACAAGCCTTAAGATCGAACATTATGTGGGTACTGCAAACGCTGGAGGCGATCCTCGTATTAAGTATCCGCTTGCAGATAATGCAGTTGCCGGGAAAAGAGTCCTGATCGTAGATGATATTACCGACACGGGCAAAAGTATCGTACACTCAAAAGAATATGTGAGCAAACATAATCCAAAAGAGGTCAGGACCGCAGTACTCCAGTACCTGTACACATCGGAGATAAAACCCGATTATTGCGGCGAAGTAGTCCAGGAATGGGGCTGGATCGTATATCCCTGGAATTTTATCGAAGACATGATAGATATCATCTCTCGTCTTATGGCCAAGGAAAAACAAAACGAATGGAATGTTGAAAAAATAAGGATAGGACTTTTGAAATATCACAATATCGATCCCATAAGCTTTGAGATAGCGCAGCCCGGCAGAATGGAAGAGATACTTGATGAAATGGTAAGAAGAGGGGTAATAAAAACAAAAAACATTCCAGGAAAAAAATCATGGACTTATGAAGGAGCATAGAATAAATGCAGGCAGATATAGCAGTAATTGGAGGAACCGGCGTTTACGATACGGCAATGCTGGATAATGTGAAGGAAGTTGAAATCGATACCCCTTTCGGGAAACCATCAGATGCTATTACAATTGGATCTTTTGGTGAAATTAATGTGGCATTTCTCCCGAGACATGGGAAAGGGCACAGGATCTCACCCAGTAAATTGAATTCCAGGGCAAATATTCTCGCACTTAAAAAACTTGGCGTGAAGAGGATAATCTCAGCATCAGCAGTGGGAAGCCTGAAGCTTGAACATAAGCCGCTTGATATCGTGATACCTGACCAGATATTTGACAGGACACGTTTGAGAGATAGTACTTTCTTTGAAGATGGGATAGTTGCGCATATCGGTTTTGCTGATCCTTTTTGTCCCGAGATGTCTTCTATGATCGCCGACATCACACGGGATCTTGGATATTCAATACATGAAAAAGGAACGTATGTCTGTATGGAAGGGCCGCAATTTTCAACACGCGCTGAATCAAAAGTTTATCAAAGCCTGGGATTTGACATTATCGGGATGACTGCACTTCCTGAAGCAAAACTTGCGCGGGAAGCAGAGATCTGTTACAGCATGATCGCAACTGTTACTGATTATGATGTGTGGCATGAAACTGATGTCAGTATTGAAACGGTAATTTCCAATGCAATTAAGAATGAGGAAGCAGTCAGGAAAATTATTAAAGAAGCTATTCCAAGAATCTCTCTTGAGAGAAATTGCGTATGCTCAAATGCATTAGCAGGAGCAATTGTCACTTCCCCGGACAAGATACCGGTTGAAACAAAACGCAAATTAAATGATCTGATTGGTAAATATTCGTAATTGTTAATGGATAAATCAATATTTTTTAAAGATGGACAGGAAGTAAATATAGTTGAACTCGGGCGCGATGATATTACTATGTCCCTTACAATAGGCAAGATCATATTATGGTTTGGCAGGCAAGCGGGTGAGTCCTTAATACGTGATGTTATATTTGGAATATCCAGTATTGATTCATCGGTTGCTCTTGAACAGGAAATAATATGTGATTTCAAGAATATTGGTAAATATGAGAATATGGGATATGTTTTGACATCATACGCAAAAACTAAAGAAGGGTATAGGGTCATTTTTAATATACCCTTTTCCAAAAAGATAGCTTTAGCCCATTTCGTCAGGTCGGTCGTTGACCAGCTCTGTGAAAAGGACATAAGGAAAACACTTCATTGGAATGGAAGTCCTGAGAAGATCATCTTTATCTATAATAAGTTGAAAAACCTTGATGGATGGAAGGTAAAAAGAATCGAATATAAAGACAAAGAGGAATCAGTATTAAAATGAAATCAGAAAAGAAAGAATGTGAGGCAACTATTGTATCGATGAACCTTATTGCCGATCATATAAAAAAGGTTGCATCAAAACTTGATACGGGCTCTGTGACATCACTTGTAAATGGAATAATGGATTCTAAGAGAATATTCCTGATGGGAGCCGGAAGATCCGGGCTTGCAGCACGAGCTTTTGCGATGAGGCTTATGCATCTTGGATTTATTGTTTACTTCGTGGGTGAAACAACAACCCCGGCCGTGCAGCCGGATGATCTCGTTATTGCAGTTTCAGGTTCAGGTGAGACCCCTTCCATCGCGAATCTGGGAGGAATAGCTAAGAAGATCGGATCGAAACTTGCTGTTATTACATCAAACAAGGATTCTACCCTGGGTAGAATTTCAGATATTGTTGTCATTGTTCCGGGACGACCCAAGGAAGATATTGTTTATGAGGATTATCACGAGCGAAGGATGATAGGCTATCCCCAGTTAGCGCCCCTTGGTACAATTTTTGAGATATCTGCGCTTGTTTTCCTTGATGCTGTGATCTCAGAGCTTATGGTCAGGACAGGTGCGAGTGAGGCAGAGTTGAAGAAGAGACATACGGTTTTTGAGTGAAATGATGTTCTCACAACGCGTAAAAAGCATTGATATATCGGGAATCCGCAAGATGTTTGAAGGCGCCGGGCCGAATTCGGTCAACCTGGGGCTTGGCCAGCCGGATTTTGATACACCGCAGCACATCAAGGATGCCGCTATCGAAGCCATTAAAAAAGGTCTGACTGGCTACACAATGAATCTTGGCTTTCCTGAATTGCGGTCAGCCCTATGCCATAAGTTTGAATCGGAGAATCATTTTACGGTATCACCAGATGAGGTCATAGTTACGTCAGGGGCTTCTGAGGCGCTGCATCTTGCATTGCAGGCATTGGTGGATAAAGGAGATGAAGTTCTGATTCCAGATCCGGGATTTTTATCATATTTTGCCCTGACAAAGATGGCAGGAGGAAAAGTCGTAGGTGTTCCGCTTGGTGAAAAATTGACCATGACACCGGAAGCAGTAAATGAATTAATTACACCAAAGACTCGTGCGCTTATTATTAATTCACCCTCAAATCCAACAGGTACCGTGCAGACCAGAAAAGAGATAAAGGGCCTCGCAGAGATTGCACAGGATAATAATATTACGATAATCTCAGATGAAGTGTATGAGCATTTCATTTATGAAGGCGAGCACATTAGCCCGGCACAATTCACTGATAATGTGATAACAATAAACGCTGTCTCAAAGACATACGCCATGACCGGCTGGCGCATTGGTTATGCAGCCGCCAGAAAGGAATATGTGGAGCAGATGTTAAAAGTCCACCAGTACATCCAGGCATGCGCGAATTCGATAGCCCAGAAAGCTGCGCAGGCGGCCATCGAAGGACCTCAGGATTGCGTAACGGTAATGCGCGAAAGTTTCATGAAGCGCAGGGATATTATTATGGAAGGATTGGGATCGATGGGAATCAAATGCGTAAAGCCGGAAGGTGCGTTCTATGCATTCCCTGAAGTTGAAGATGAAGATGCGCCGCAGAAATTGCTGAAAAATGGCGTTATTGTTGTTCCGGGTTCGGCTTTCGGGGAGAACGGAAAGGGTCATATCAGGATTTCGTATGCGACCTCGGAGGAGAATTTAAGAAGAGCAATCGGAATAATGGAGCGAGTATTATAGGCAAGAATTTTACTTACTTTATGAAATTACAACTTGTCAGCTACGAATAACCACTACTATTTCTTTCGTTTCCTTAAGAATCCATAACTTTAACGAAGCTAAACAGACCGTACAGCTTTGCACCAAAACTCCTGATTTTTGCCGACTTTAGGTGCAACCAATAGACTTTAGATGCAAACACAAATCAAGCATAAAAACTGAGTTAGCATATCTTTTATATATCCTACTAATAATAAAGATAAGTATGAATTTTTTCGTATAGTTAACTGCTCTAACTTACCTAATTGAAATTACACTAAAATTTTTAATGTACATTAGAATAAAAGTTTATATTGTCGATAATTGTTAATGACTGTACTTTAATTAATAATTAAGGTGGTTATATTATGGTGCAATATTGTTCAAATTGTGGTTCAAAATTTGACGAAAAGGATAAATTTTGTAAAGATTGCGGTAAGCAATTAAGTGTTATAAAAATGGAGATTAAAGAGAGGAGAAATAAAAATTCAGAAGAAATAACACCATATGAGGAAGAGACAACATCATATGAGGAAGAGACGGACAATCGGTTTTCATGGGCGATTGGAATAATTGTTATTATATCTTTGGCAGGAATTTATTTGTTTACTTCAGAATCAAGAACTATCGCCGTATCTGTTCCATATCAGGAAGCAATTTATGAAACACGCTATTCTGGATTACTAAAAGATACAGGTATTTCAACAACATCATGGACTATTAAGGATGCAACTTCTTATACATCTGAATATACTGGAAAGGATTTATGGGGAACACCTGCATATACCGTTAAGGTATGTTCCAGTTCAAGTTGTACCAACTATCCACAAATAAATTATATAGATATCAGTTCTTATAGCATTTTAACTGGATATAAAACAAATTACAAAACAGAATACCAAGAGGTTACAAAAACAAGATTTGAATGGCTTAATCTCCAATTCAATTAACAATCAATATCATAAATGCGATAAGGGATATTAAAGTTACTTTAGGTGCAAAGCTAGACCGTACGGGTTACATATCGTCTTAGAGCCTATCCGAAAAGTGTTACGGACTATTGTAACTTTTTACAATAGGCAATATGCATTAACTGAACGGATGCTCGAATATTATAGACCTATTGTAACTTTTACACATGCCATTATTGACTTTTCGGATAGGCACTTAGTTGATAGGTCTAATAGTTTCATCATCTGATTCTATTAATATGTTATTGATTTGTGTCAGGGATTATTTTTATTAAGAGTTAGCTCTCCACAAGCAGAACATTTATAATTGTAAGAAATTTCAAGTTCACTACCGCATTCTAGGTGGGTCTTGGTAACCACCATGATTAATCTCAATGTATCCCAAAAAGGTTAAACTCTATTAAGTTTCAATTCAACCCATAAAAGCAAAGTAATCTATTGTGGTGAGTGCACTTAAGTAATGCATAACCACGTTTACACGAAAAAGGTTATACGAACAGAAAAGAAGGTCAAAGTTGATTTGGTAATGAGTTTGATTCATATAAACATAGAGGATATTCAGGGATTAATTGATAACAAAATCAAAGAGAGTATAAATCTTGACTATAAGAAAGAATTGGACAAATACAACGATGAAATTGCTAAGGATATATCGGCTTTTGCTAATACAAGCGGTGGTAGAATCATCTACGGTATTGAAGAAATAAATAATTTACCGACCTTAATGAACTGGATAGGTAGTAAAGGTGTGAGAGAAAGGATTGAAAGTGTTATTTTGACTAATATTCAGCCAAAACTGAAAGAATATGATATCTACTCTATTGAGAATCCCGAAAATCACTCACAAGCAATTTTAGTAGTAGATATTCCAGAAAGTCCAGACGCTCCACATATGGCAAATAATAGATACTATATAAGACGCAAATTTATATCAGAACCGATGGAAGATTTAGAAGTCAAAAATGCAATATTTAGAAAAGGATTAAGAAAAGCTCTTGAAAACGAAATTAACCAAAATATAGATTTAGCCAATAAAATCTACGAATTCATAAATGCGTACACAAATTATGGGGCTAATGACCAAATATTAATCATACCATTTCATATAGAAGCTTGGAAAGCTTTTGTGAATTCGGGAATGCTTTTTATTATTAAAGATAGAGCAAACGAATTAGTGGAAGCCTATAATATAATTAATGAAATTAATTTCTTGATTGACACGCTTAGGTACGGAAATTATGGAAATAATGGTATCAGAATAGCCACAATAGATTATGACCATGGTGGAAACATTTCTTTTATTATCCGAGAAAAAATTCATAAGTTAAAACCTATAATTCAGAAAATTAAGTTCGATTGAATAAAATCATTGCTTTTTTTAACAATACACTAACCCGACTTTTGACAATAATGCGGTCTTGACATACCAAACAATAAATCAATTACTCATAAGTCCGTTGCAAATTCCTAAATTCCCGAAAAATTAGGCACTATGTTCTGATTTTCGGGTAGTGTACTAACTTTCGTGACCTTATGTCTTATGTGTCTTTTTCAGACAGGATCAACAGGATTTACAGGATTAACCATAAAAATCGTATCCTGTCGATCCTGTTAATCCTGTCAAATCGCACCAAGTTCAATTAATACAGACAAGTCATAATTTGTAGGGCACTACTGATTTTCGTAATACACAGCCCACTATGGAAAAATTTAGTAGTGCCTAATTAGGCGTTATGGTCAGATCTAATTTCGCTATGCTGCAATTAAGAAAATTATCTGATGCCCAAAAAATAGGGAATTTAGGAAATTATCTTTAAACTCCCGCCATGCAACAGTTGGGTTTAGACAGTTAAAAGTCCCGACAACGCAACAGAACCACCGTACGTAAATCTTTTATACCGAATGTTATAATTATATAATGTTAGCATTTTATCTCGCAGGGGATTACGGGATGATTTGTGATACTGGCGTGGGCACAAACTGAAGTTTAATAATTTAGGGATTATAAACTTTCAAATGATCAGATTAAAATTGGGGAATTAATATGGATAATACATCGGAAAACAAATATGAGCCCGCAGGTAAAGCGGAATCATTCTGGATAGCAACAACTTCGGAAACTGAGTTCCCTACGTTAACAGAAAATATTTCTGTCGACGTGGCAGTTCTGGGAGGAGGAATAGCAGGGATAACTTCGGCATTATTGTTAAAGGAGGCGGGTTTAAGTGTTGCCGTAATAGAGGCTGGCAGGATCATAAAAGGGGTGACTGGATATACGACAGCCCATGTAACTTCAGCCCATGATCTGATCTATAAGTATCTTATCGATCATTTTGGTAAAGATAGGGCGCAGCAGTATGCGAATGCTAACCAGGAAGCGATCGAGAAGATTGCCCTGATGGTGAAAGAGAAAAATATAGATTGCGATTTTAAACGAACATCAGAATATATCTATGCAGAAGGTGAAGAGGACGTAGAGGAACTCAGGCGCGAATTTGATGCTGCTAAAAGCCTGGGTCTTCCTGTATCTTATCTTGATGCCGCACCTTTGCCTTTTAAGACCTATGGCGCGATCCAGTACCAGAATCAGGCTCAATTCCATCCGCGTAAATACCTGTTAGCTCTTGCAAAACTTATTCCGGGCAATGGCAGCTTCATTTTTGAAAATACACGTGCGTTTGATATTGATGAGAGCGAACCTCATAAAGTTAAGACCGACAAGGGGCACCTGACAGCAAAATATGTAATTGTTGCTACGCATTTTCCTTTTATTAACAAAGGCATGTTCTTTGCTCGCATGGAATCCCACCGTTCGTATGTCCTGGGCATCCGGGTCGCTGATAGGATTTCTGAAGAAATGTTTGATAGCAGTGAAGACCCATCTCATTATATCCGTACGCAGCCCACTCCTGATGGTCTTCTGGTCATAGTCGGGGGCGAAGATCACCCGACAGGCCATGCAGCCAATACGATTGAGTATTATAAACGACTGGAGCAGTTTGCCAGAGACCATTTCCAGGTTAAATCAATCGATTATCACTGGTCTACCCAGGATAATTACTCATTTGATAAAGTTCCTTTCATCGGAAAATTCCAGGGCAGCAAACATCTGCTTATAGCTACAGCTTTTAAAGGCTGGGGTATGACCCATAGTATGATCGCAGGTACGATTTTATCAGATTTAATCCTCAGCAGGCCGAACCCGCTTGAGGAATTATATAATCCGGGTCGCTATAAACTCCTCACCACCGGAGGTAAATTAATTACTCAAAATATACAGGTTGCTGAGACGCTCCTGAAAGGAAGGCTTTCAAAACCTGAAGAATTTTCCAGTATCAACACAGGCGAAGCAAAGATCGTCGATATTAAAGGTGTAGAAACTGCTGTTTATAAAGATGAAAACGGAAATATCCATGCTGTTTCTCCTGCGTGTACACATATGGGATGTATCGTTAGCTGGAATAATGCTGAGAAATCATGGGATTGCCCCTGCCATGGTTCACGTTTTAATTTTGATGGAGAAGTTATCCAGAGTCCAGCTGCAAAAAATCTCGAGAAAAAAAAGATTCAGGAGGATAATACTTCTGTGAAATAAATTATCAAAGTTAACAAATAATCGAGTCAATGAAAGAGAAAGAGAATATTCCTTTATTTCTTAGGGATAAATATGAATTAAAACCCCTTCCTTCGGGTTTTTGTTCCAGACCTGCTATATTAGTTGCTAAAGAACTTTTAGGAAAATATTTCTACTCAGAGAAAAATTCCACTCTTGGAAGAATTGTAGAGACTGAAGCATATCCGGGAGATGATACGGTAAATCGTGGAGTAAAAGGAAAGACAGAAAAGAACTCAGCCCTGTTCCAACCCCCAGGTTACTGTTATGTATATAACATTTACTATAAAAATATCTGTTTCAATATATCTGTTGAAAGAGAGGCATACCGAGTGCAGTTCTGATTCGGGCAATTGAACCTCTTGAAGGAATCGATATTCTCTTTAATAATCGAAAACAAAAAAAACTAAAAAATCTAACAAATGGTCCTTCAAAATTTTATCAAGCTTTTGGAATTACAATCTTAGATAATGGAAAAAGATTAACAGAGACTTGTTTTAGAATCTTTGAAGGTTTTATATTAAGGGGAATTTATTTGTCTCAAGGCTTATTTAGAATCCATCTGAAATTTTCCATGTCTGCAGAGGAAGCCAAAAACTGCTATATTTGCTATCAGCTCAAATACCGGGATTTAGAATTCTGATCTGGAGAGTTACCGAAATTATTCCAGGTGAGAGGGTTGGGATGCGGGGAAGGGGAGAGGATTTTAAGCATGTGCATGAGAGCTAAGGAAGGTTTCACCCGGCGTTTTTTGAGAATTGGTAAAAATGCTTTTAGTTATAACTTTGGAGAAAAGAAATATTGAAGTGAAGATCTTTCTTATTGGTCTGGAGGTAAAGCCACCAATCTCACTCAGCACCATAGTAAACAATGTTATTCTATAATATATATCTATATATGCCGATAAATTACGATTATGATTATAATTAGAATGGAGGAGGCTTAATTGAGAGGCTTACAGCTTACATACGCGCGCTATGTCTGAGCGCATGTTGAGACCGGATAGGTTCCTGGTGGCCGGATCGTGGAGAGTTACCGAAAATATCCGGGTGAGAGGGTTGGGGGGCGGGGAAGGGAGAGAGGGGGGAGAGGGATTAAACTCATTATCCATGTTCAATCAGTAATTAAACGAAAGAAGACAACTGCACCAAAAGAATTTATTATAAATAAATGCATTAATACATAAGATATGAAAAGCAAGATCCTGGCAGTGTTACTTTTAATATCGATTTTAATGAATATATATTTGATCCAGGCTCAGCCTTCTTCAAAAGATCTTCTTGAGATGAAGAATAAGATAAATCAACTTGAAATAAACAATTCAGAGATGAGTAAGCAAATATACAGAGATAATCTTTCCATACAGAATTATGCCTCGCAGCTTGATCTTTATAGGGAAAAAATATCAGGTCTTGAAGAAAAGTTTAACAACACTCCAAGCGGTTTATCCGGAGCCGCAAAACTTGAGGCACCTGCTGTCATGCAGAAGGTGGACTACATCGAAGATTATCCATTTGTGAGGCAGCAAATCACTGAAATTGGTTCCATGATGAATATTTCAGTGGAAATAAAACCAGGTAAGGGAAGGGTACTGGTAGATACAAAACCTCTTATGGGTGTAGTGTTCCAGGATGCAGCAAACACAGCAGCTTATACAGCCCAGAAAAAAACAGGGAAAGACCTCTCCGGAAGTGATATAATTTTTAGTATCGATGCCACGTATGAAGTTCCATCAGTTGATGGGCCCAGTGCTGGAGCACTTATGACTTTGCTTGTTGTAGGAGGTCTCAACAACCTTGAGCTTCGAAAGGATATGACTATGACTGGCACGATTGACAAGGATGGACATGTGGGTGAAATAGGAGGAGTAATCGAGAAAGCAAAAGCTGCAAAAGATAGCGGGAAAAATTTAATCTTACTCCCCAAAGAGAACAGCAGGCTCACTCAATATATTGAAAAGACAAGAAATTATTTTGGAATTACTATCATAGAGAGGGTGCCTGAAACTATAGATGCAAAAGACTATATTGAAAAAAATATTGGAATAAATGTTGAATATATTGATAATCTTGATGATGTACTGAAATATGCTACATGAGCATAAAGATAAAGACGCTCCTGATGACAGCTTAAGTGGATCTATCCCTTAGGATGAAAAGGATATATTGAAATCTAGAATTAATCAATGCACTGTGGATTTTTAAGAATATTTACTCTTTCCATGATACTTTTCCAATGAGTCCCTTTCCAGTAAACTTGACCACAATTGTCGCAGAGCCAGAATTCTGTCCCTTTTTCCAGCCTTTCCGGATATACATAATCCTTCGTCTTTAATATCTCTATTTCAAAAGGTTCAATTTTTCGAATTATCGAGTTACAAAGAGTGCATCTGTTCATTTCCGGTTCAAAAGACAATTTGAATTCCAAACGCATCTCTCCGAGCTGCTCTATGATTTTGGAGGATTGAATAAGATATGCCCGTATCCCTTTTTTTATTGCTTTCCTGATAAGGAGAGAATCTCTTGAAATAAGTATCCTGTTTTCTTTTTCTGCCAGGTCAAGAAGCACATCATCCTCATTTTCCTGCTGCCTGATCCCAAGAGTATCATACCCGAAAAGGCGAAGCCAGCGTGAGAGCCTTCCCAGCATCCTGTCTACGATGAATTTCATGATATATCAATTGGAATCCCGGATTTATTCATTTTTCGCTCTGTTTAACTTGCGCCCAAGCCCGGTGGTGATTCAAATGTGTTGAGCAAGAATAACCTACTTCATTTTTAAAATTAAACCGGAATCTTTTATTACATAAGGTAATCCTGTAGTTAAGTCAATTTCTATTGCAACACCAGATCCATCATAACTGATCCAATCTCCGGAATTAAGCAATTTAAAAATTCTTCCATTCTGTGTAGTAGCGTTAATTTCTCCAATAATCCAAATTTCGTTATTAGGTCCAATTGCAAAATCAGTGACTTTTTGAACAGTGTTTTGTTTGTCCCAGGTACCTGATTCAAAAGAAAATAACTCGCCTTGCTTATTTATTACCCAGGGAGTGTCATCCCGGGCAATCAATATTTTTATAGCTTTGCCTACAATTACATCCCAACTGGAAGTTAATTTATTAAACTTTTTTATTTCAAAACCATTTATATTTTCATTGCCGGTACCAACAATCCATATAGTCCCGTTAGATTCAATTGATATATCGGATGCTAACTCATTTGTAAATTGTTTAAATACATTGGCTTCGGTAAGAAAAATATTACCATTGATGTCTATTACGCAAGGGTTATTATTATCAACAGCTATTTTTTTAGCCCCATCAAACACACTTGATAATCCAGTATGTAGTGGAAATGTTGCTTTATCATATCTGATCAACTTAAATTTACTATCAAGCCGATCTTTTCCAACTATCCAGAGCGCATCTGTAGCTATAGCAATATCAGTTGCCAATATACCGGTTTCAATATCTGAAATTGCATTATAGGATGTACGGATAAAACCCATCTCGGTACAACAACTATTTTCATCCATAATAGTTTCAATTGACTGAAACATATCGTAACACTCTTTTTTTAATATAACTGTTCTATTTGTAAGTGGACCCCAATGTGTCATACGAAACCGAACACCAAGTGCAGCTAACTCAACAGAAAAAGCCGGGCTTTTGTAAATAAGTTTTTGAAAGTTTACGCCTGCCGCTGCCGCCTGCTGAGTTTCATTATCTGCTTTATGAGCTGTTGGATTACTTCGTTTATTTCTGCCGATTTTAAAAAAACCCAATAGGCTGCCTTTGTCTTGCAATTCCGTATATATAGTATAGAGATCTTTTATATTACCCGGATTTGCAACTCCAATGCTGTGAGAAACTTGAAAGGCTCCCGCTTCAGATTCAGCTGATTTCTTTGTTGCTGCGGTTTCACCTGCATCTAAATTAAATCCAACACTATAATCGCCGTGACTTTCCTGCATACCCAGCCCAAATAGAATGGTAAACACTTTTCGTAGTGTGGCTTTACCGGCAGAATGATCTGTAATATTAAATCCCGGTTTTCCATTCATCGCAGATTGTGGATTTCCAGTTCGTCCGGTAGTGAACTCCAGATCAAATTGATCCAGAGCATCCAAATTTTGCCCATTAGTATCCTTGATGGCAGGCGAAACAGGGACTTTACTCATTTCCGTTGCAAATAGTTCCCCTTTCGACAACCTGCAATAAATGCGTGCATACATAAGTGCCATTCCAGCTACAAAACCCGGATGACGAATAGGCTTATCTGTATTCCCGTATTCCACATCCAACCAGGTTTGATTTTTAACTAAATCTATAATTCTTCTTTCACAAGAGTTATTCGCAAGATTTCCCAGGTCAGTCCAATTCTGAGCGATTTCTGCCGCTTCCTGGGCAGCACTTTTGCCCTCGCCCACAATTTCATCTTTAAAATGAACAATTTGAATGAACAGATTATCTGACGGATTATCTGTAACCATTTGTTCATATTCCTTGAGGAAATCATTAAAATGTTGAGTGTTCTGGCTGCCTGTTGCCGGATCTATAAAAGTAAAATCAGTACCAACTCCATCTGGCGTGCCCGCACCAGTTATTTTTACAAGAATCCTTGCATGGGGCGAGAATTCACCTGCTTCATCAGAGGAGTCAGTAGTAATCCAAAGTGGACCAAAGGTCTTTACCCAATCAACATACTTCTGCAAAGGATAACTTGCCGGTGGTTCGCCGACCATTGTTAATTTAGTAATAAAATCTTCTTTTTCTGAAGACTTTAGAGATTCTTTGTTATTGAACTTTTGAAGATAAACATCTCCAGCTTCAGTTAATACTTCCTCTACTTTAAGGGTTTTCCCTTTTTTCCAACTCATCATAATAGTGGCGGTAGTAGCCCAGCAGGCATTTTCATTATCCTGTTTTAGATTAGGTATTGCACCTTTCACAGCAGCTAATATGTTTTCACTTGTAGGCGAAGAACTAATGTCAACAGATTCGGTATTTCCATCTTTGTCAATTTTTTGGGCTTTGACACCCTTGCCATGGTCAGCGGCTTTAACAGCAGCATCAGTAAGAGAAGGTTTAGAATTCTGTGCATTTTCCTGTTCTGCTTTTTTGCTTTGCCCGCCATCAACCATTTGCCCGAAATGGTCTTTTAATAATTGCGCTTTTTCTTCTTTACTTAATTCGGGAGAATTCCTGATAGCATCAGCAATTTTATCTGAATGCTCAGTATTATGCCCTTGCATGCTCATTTCTTTTGCCATTTCTGCAAAAGCTTTGGCATTCTCCTGATTTGAAAGATAGGTTTTTATGGCATTCTGCTGGTTCGCATCCAGGCCGGTGATGTCTTTAAAGATTCCCGCTTTGCCCAGCAAATCTGAAAGTCCGGCCAGGCCAGCACCCGGAGCAGGCGCAGCAGGAGCATTTTGTATATTAACGATGGGCGTCGCGAAATCTTTGAACTGGGGTTTGAATTCGGTAGCCGTTGGCACCCCTACAGTAACAGGATTAATTGCCGTTGGCTCATCGGGTTTGAATTTATCCCAATCCTGAGAAGTATCCACTTCTACTTTTTCACAAGCATCACAAGCGCCCTGTACTGCTTCGACATAGACGCCACGAGTAGGCACGCTGATACGATAGGGTGGTGTAGGAGTAAGTGGTTTGTAATGTTCGAAGAGGTTTAGTTCTGATTGAGAGGGGGTCGGATTATCTCCTTCTCCTTCAACGTCAGGAGGGTGAATGATGATATTCCGCCTATCCAATTTTACGCCAGCAGCCACAGGGAATATCAACGAGTTACCCGCAACGCCAATAAGTTCATTTTTAACTACAGAAGCAAGGCTTTTATTAACGATTCCGCCGATGATGTCATTAAAAACCTCAATATTAAATCCATCTAATAATAGGTACCGACGGTTGGGATCGAGGGTGTACCACAGAACTTTGTTGTAATATTCGAGGTTGCTGTTGAGGTGAGAAATTAACGCATTTACTATGAAAATATCTTCTTTACGAGGGTTTCTTTTTTCATCGGCACTTTCAGGAGTAACTTTTGTTACAGGATCATTGGAACTTAAATCATTTCCCAAATAGCCACTAAATATGGTGCCATTGTAATGATTTGTAACATATCTAATTGATATATTTTCTGCAATTATCGTGGTAAGATCAGAAGCAATGGTTTGCGAACTATTCATTACAAGATCCACCTGGGTAATAAGCTTTCTAGTTAAATTAGTGGTACCTCTAAAATTAAATCTAATAATTTGCTCACCACCTTTATATTTACCCAGTGCAGTAAAATCAGTATTAAATGGGGACAAACTTATATTGTCGGCCAATTTTTTTATTAGCATTGGAGCTATGGCATCATAAAAGATACTGTCCCAGTCTGAAACTAACTGATTTTCAAAAAATTCCGTAAGCAGACTATAAACATCAGCCTTGCCGAGTAAATTGGCATAAGAAGTCCATGCCCTTAACGAAGTTGCGTCATTATCAAAAAAGAGGTCATCGAAAAATTTAACTCTAATACTTTGTGCAGGAGGAACGCTGGCATAATTAGCATTAACCTCAACATACTTATCAATGATAGATTGGGCATCTATTTTTACATTTCCATCTGAATCAAATATCCCGCCTACTACAACTCCCAGTGGACCAGCGAGTAGACCACCTACTGCTGCCCAAAAATTATGTGTATCTTTTACTATTGGCCAGGATTTTATTCTATCGTAGCGTGTCTTTGGCCGTCCAAAATTGATCCTTACATTCATTTCCCCGATTATTTCTCGTATGGGTTCATCATCAAACGCCCCTTCCGGATAATCTACATTTGAATACTTTGTTATTATTCGTTCATTGGCATCAAATGCTTTAATAAGTGGGTGCTGGAGACCAGTTCCGAGAGTAATAGAAGGCTGTAAATAAGTTGCAGATGGCAGGATCAATAAATTAGCCGCTAGCACATCGCGCCATTTATAAATATTCTCTGTGGAAAAATGAGTCATCAGCAACGGTACAAATAAACATTCCTCTACCTGTATTAACTCCTGATAAACTGCATAGTGCCGTAAGACCTCAAAATACAGCATGGTCAGGGAATGGCAATGGTTGTGGTTAGCTACGACTTCTGAAGTGGTAGAAAATTGCTGACCTTCCGTAATCGTTTCGATAATAGTCCCGTTCAATTCCCGATAAGCATTAGCGCTTTGCGAAATAGAGTTACGTAATACTTCACTAAACGACTGGGTTGTAGTTCTGGCACTGTCCTGGCTGGCGGTGGAGCTGGCATTGGCAAATCCACCCGAAATGCCTAAAACGCCTCCAACGGCTCCTGCTATAAAACCAATACCTAACCCCGCAGAAACCCCGCCTGTGCTGGCAGAGCTTCGTCCTCTGAGCGACTCATTGATACTGCCACTTAAGCTATCAATAATACTTCTATCATTAATAATCGAAGCACTTAATCCTTCGCGTTGTATGAGTTGTTGTTGCTGGCTTCCTTGTAAAGTCCGCTTCAATTCATTTATTACAATTTGCTTTTTCTGCCCTGGTGCAAGCGGCAGGGAGTATAATAAATCACCCAGTGAATAACCGTCCGCTTTCCAGACAGTTTTGTAACGCAGTAGATGACCATGCGCTACTTGTACTGCCTGATAGAAAGAAAGATTACTATGGGCATCGGGAGCGTCCTGCCAACGAATCGGATTACCCAGATCAACGGGTTGTCGTTCTACTCTTTGCCCATCGTTTAATGTGAATGTCACCTTATTTTTATCAAAATTAAGTGGGTCAGCAGCATCAACAGAAACATTCTTTTCAAGGACATAATTGGCGACATCAGGCTCGGAAGTACGGACTATGGCTGAGTACATCGTTTCGCTCAGAGTACGGTTCGGTGTTGTGAGATTGACACAAGTGCCTGCGCCTAAATCCTGTGAAAATTCACCGGAATTGATAAGGTCTTCCTGATTGGGAAGACGGGGAGTTCGCAGTTTAGAGTCGCATCCGCAATCATCCGTTGTGGTTTCATCTTCTTGTACGCAATTGGCATCTTTAACAAGCAGAAACAAAAAATCACTGGAGATAGTTTGCTTCGCATCGGTATGAATCGGGTCAGTATAGACCGGGATATCGACTGGACTGTCTGGTGTCAGTGAAACAATCGCTTGTGCTTCTTCAAATACACCGAAGGGATATTTCATCCTGAAATTTCCAGCACTATCCGTGGTTGCCGACCCAACTATTTTCGAAAGTGAGTCAGTCTTTTTTTCTTTTGCCTGCACGATGACCGTGAGGCCTTTCAAGGAACATTTTCCCGACAGCTCCAAGACTTTCCCTTTCAGTTGTTGAGCGCTGTTATCCGGGGTTTGTGTGCCTGTACCGTCACCGTCAGGTTGAGGGAGCTTAAATAAATCAACTACAAAATGAATATCGCCTAACCCTTCACTGTCAAGAGCATCAAATGTTTTACTTTGCAAAAGCGTATTATCAGCAAGCCTTAGTGTTACGGTTACAGTACTTGCTTGATTGGCAATTAGGACAAAACCATTCTTTTCGCGAAAGTTGAATATTTCAGTATTATCAGCGATGGGTTCATTCGTAAATTTCTCCCAGCGATATTTTATTGTTCTGGTTAGATTTGTGACTGATTCAGTATATTGTACAAATAAATCATAATTGATCAGGTCAATCTTATGGGCAATCTCATTTGTTTGAGATATAAATTTAATATCTCCTATTATATCAATAGTTATTATTTCAGGAACAGAAATTGGGAAATTGAACATATCCTCAAAATTTACTTGTATTAAATCGATGAGAACCGGAACAAAAGTTCCAGTTATACCAAATTGCTTTACAAATTCCATAAACTCTGCCTGGTTAATATTTATTAAGACAGGTTTATTCAGTGTTGCGTCTGTAACATGAGAAATAATAGCGAGTAAAGGGTAATCACTTTGATTCGGTATGATACGTTTAAATTCTTCTGCAACCCTGGCAAATACATTTTTGTTAATGAATATGATATTTTCTTTTGTATATTTTATTATATCGTCCGCAACCTTTTTAGCTGCTATCGGATTCAAGGATACACCCAGGCTGAGTGCGATCTGTGCAGCCACTATCCTTTCATATTCAGTTGAGGAAGTTGCCAGTGAATAAATAACATCTATGGAGTCTTGCTTAAAAACATCTGATTCATGAGTGACGCTCAGGCTGGCTTGAAAGGAAAGCGAATCCAGATCTTTTGGAATGCCTTTTAAATAGTTCCAGAAATTGAGAACTGATCTGTCATTATTTCCAATCACGTACTTATTAGGAATAATGACTGAATAGCTCTCCGATTTTAGCTCTTGGAAGAATTTTAGAGAATGACTACCAAGAGAATTTCGATGGGGGAAGGATGCTCTCCCCTCATCATTCGGAATAGTTGTATATTCAAATGCAGGGATTTCTAATTTCAATCCGACCTGGTTGAAGGGGACATCCGAGGCATTACCTTCATAGGTAAATTGGTGTTGTAGAGTAGCCATATATTTAACCTAATGTTTTTTTATTTTGTTACTACCACTTCCTTATGTGCTTTGTATATGCCCTGGGCACCAACAATAACAGCCACGTTAGGGATGCGACTGATGATCTTTTGGTCATCTATTGTGATGTTCCAATCATAATCTGCTCCCAATTTAAGCAAGAATGTTTCATTGACCATCAGAGGTTGCAGATTTTCAGGGATATTCAGTTGGTTTACTTCCACCATCTGCTGCAGGTTGTGAGCATCTTCCGGAGGTAGTGATTCCGTATTCAGCGTTACTGTCATACGCAATTCTGCAATACCTCCGGTGCGTTCAAGATAAAACAACATATTACCCTCCAAAGGTTTTGTGGGTTTGTTAGCTTCTATTTTTTCCATTATATCTTCCTCCCTTTTGATATATAGGAACATGTTACTGCCTTAAAGTAAGTACAAAGTCAAGCTCAATATGTGATAATTTTTACATGCCTCTCAATTTTTTGGCCATATTCCCACTGAATTAGCATTATATTTTATTACAGATAAATCCATCGGTCAATTTTCATATATATTAAAATTAAGTGCCGACCCATAATTTTATTTTTTTATAAGTGACATATTACTCACATTCAATTTGTAGTTGGACCGCCCCCAAAAAATTGGACAGGAAGTAAAGCTATAAGCAATTTCTCATACCTTTTTAGTATTTAGTGTTTCATCCTGTAAAACACTAACCGACTCCTTACGCTTGAGACTTTGCTTTTATATGCAGTTCTCAAGAGCTCTCTCTTGAAAACATACTATAGAATACATAATCTACCATCGCCCACAACTCTCGTTTAATTGCCTCCCTAAAAGCGATATGAGCAGGTTATTCATATGTTTAATATGAGAAACTATTGCCAGGATTGGAACTCATTTTGATCTGAGTGTGCTCCAATGTGATAACGTAAAGTTTATGTCTTACTAACAAGATTAGTCTTACTATGAATGCAACAATTGATATGGTAACCATATCATCAAAAGGCCAGATAGTAATTCCAAAAAAGATTTTGAAATTTCTTGGATTAAAAGAACAGGATAAGTTATTGATTTTCAATAAGGGAGATAACATTCTATTAAAGAAGATCAAACCAGAAATGTTTGAAAAAAGTTTGAGGGAAATGTTGACTCCCATTCGTAAAGAAGCAGCAGCCAGAGGATTAACTGAGAAAGATGTAGAAAAAGAGATTAAATCTTATAGATCACAAAAAACATGATGAGATTAGTTTTGGATACCAATGTGTTAGTATCTGCTTTAATTTCGACCAGGAGTAATCCTGCTCGACTGCTGGATGCAGCTGGAAAAAACTACTCTCTCTTTATCTCAAAAGAAATACTCATTGAACTGGAAGATGTTATTTCGAGAGATAAGTTTGGCTTTTCAAATGAAAAAATAGATTCTGCTATTGAAGCTATTTTATCTTTTTCCGAAGTTGTAAATCCTGAAATTAAGCTTGATTTTGTAAAATCGGACCCTGATGATAACAAGATACTGGAATGTGCATTAGCGTGTGGTGCTTCATATATTGTATCAGGCGATAAGCATCTACTTAATTTAAAGGAATATGAAAATATTAAAATCATAAGTCCAAAAGATGCTATCGATTTATTAAATATCATTCATTCGGGAGTGTAACATAGCCAATCCTCCACAAATTCTGGATGTGAATTCCATTACAATCGATATATTTCAGCGTAATTCAATCTTGTATAAACCAAAGAAGGGAACATGACTCTCCTTGAAGAAATGAGCTACGCAGTGTTTCCTGCGTGTCAATCTAAAACGACATGTATAAAGCAGCTCATTCCATCTCTCGAATACTGACAACACCATGCTTAAAGACTACTATTTTCTTCGGCTTTTTCGATTTTATATCCTTCGTTTCTATCAGAATAAGTTCGTACTTGCTATATTCAGTCAATACGCCAGTTATTGTTTTTCCGCTAAATGTTTCGCAAACAACTATTTTATTGATTAAATCAGATAAATATTCCGATTGCTGTAACTTTTCATTCCTGATTATTTCCTTTTCAGCCATATTTATATCATCCCTTATTCAGCATTTAACCATATCAATCCAATCCATAAGTTAGCTGCCAGTCTCCATAATATATCTAAAGCTGACTGGAGATACGATAAAGTTATCTAGGGAGTATTACCGTCCGCCCACAAACGTTGAAATGCACCAATCTGTCCTTTCCTGTGCTTTAGAGGTACTGTGTTGAAGAAAAAATTAAAAAAATAATTTAAGATGTCCATTCCGAGAAATCAATTCCATCCGGCTCCCAGCTTTTTCAAACCGCGCCCTTTCCTCTTTCGCACGTCCTGACACGAACAACTTCTTCAACAGGCAAAATAAATATCTTACCATCACCCATATTCCCGGTTTTCCCGATGTCGCATATTATTTGAATTACTTTCTCGACATCCTTTCACTTCATAGGTCTTACGACCTATGAATCCTGCCATGGCAAGAGCTGTCTTTATAGTTACAACCTTTTCAGGTTTTATTATGGCTTCTATTTTCTTCATGTCATCAATTTAGCTCTTTCATTTCTCTGAAATCAATAACTGTGGAAATTGGATATGTAGTCATCTTAATACCAATTTCACTTACCGCCGCTATGACATTAGTTCCTGCATATACCACAATACCAACTTTTCCCGCTTCAACCGCCACGTTAAGCACAGACTTCCCTGGTTTTCCAATCTCAGCTATGCCTCCTATTCTGGCATCTGCAATGGAGCTCAGGATTTCTTTAGCCCCTGAAATAGTCGATTCTGGAATCTCCCGAAAATTAGCCAAAAGTTTGCCTGAATCCGTATTTACAGTATCAAGAACACGGGTCATTTTCTTAGATATAAAAATCCGCATTGGATCAATAGTTGTGCCGCTGTAAGCGATCATATCCTCAAAACAAATGGGTTTTTTATCTTCTACTTTCAATATACCCCCGTATTTAGGATTCACAGCAATCCTATTTTTTAACAATATCCCATCAATTGTCATACTGCACATGGTTGCTATTCCTATTTTGCCTTTCGGGATTTCAATATCTGATGCGACAGTACCTTCTTCCATCAATTTAATATACGGACTGAAGGGATAACCATCATTTATGACATGTTTGACTATTTCCATAGTTTTATCAAAGTCATTTTTATCTATAATTGATATATTGATTATTATGCTACCCTGCCTTGTTTTAAGGTCAAAAGTAGTATCTAACAATAACCTTTCTATTTTTGTGATTATGAAGCCGACCCTGTCTCCAACCAGTGCATTTTTTAGCTCATTTATTCCTAGCTCCGTAATAACCCTGCCATCGTACCCTAAGCGTGTGGTAAATCCCCGCTCATCAAGCATGCGAAGATGATAGCGGACACCCCGCTCTCCGATAGAATATCCTCTTAAATTCATCCTGTCGGCTATCAACCGTCCCCCCACAGGTGCGTGACTTTCATGGATTATCCTCAGGATCGCTATGAGTTTTCTCTGTGTTGTCAAATCCGTGGTTATAGTGCTCATACCCCTCTTCGTTTCGACAAAAATATTCATTCCAGCATGCCCGATCATGCCGGAATGGAAGGGACTGAAATTAAATATCGAAGTACTGGTAAAACTCATAAGGAGTTGGCCTTATTGAGTTTTGCTTGTATTCTTCAGATTTAAGCTCTATCCACGTATCGATAGCATCCTTCGGGAATACCGGCTCAAGGAATTTCCTGTCAGATTCAAGTTCACCAAGCGCCTCCTTCAATGATCCCGGGCACTCCTTGATTCCCAGTTCTTTTCTTCTTTCTGATGTGAGGTGATATATGTTCTCATCACACGGGTTACCAGGATCCATCTTTTTCTTTATGCCATCAAGCCCGGCCGCTGTGAGCGCCGCGAAAGCATAGTATGTGTTGCAGCTCGTATCCGGTGACCTGAATTCGATCCTTTTTGGCGCTTCTTTGCCCTTTTCGTAAACAGGTACTCTTATGCTTGCCGACCTGTTCCGTTTACTCCAGGCAATATAAACAGGAGCTTCATAACCAGGCACAAGCCTCTTGTAAGAGTTCGTGGTTGGCGAAGTGATCGCACACAACGCTCTTGAATGTTCCATAAGCCCGCCTATGTAGTACCGGCATGTCTGCGATATCTCAGCATATTCATCGTCAGGGTCATAGAAGGTGTTACGCGATTTTCCATTCATATCTTTCCAGAGAGACTGATGGATGTGCATACCCGAAGCATTGTCTCCGAAGATCGGCTTGGGCATAAAAGTTGCTATCATTTTCATATTATAGGCAACATTTTTGACGACGTTCTTGTAAGTGAGAACATTATCTGCCATCTTTGTGAGCGTATCATATTTCATATCGATCTCGCACTGTCCTGCTGTAGCCACTTCATGATGATGTGCGTCGCAGACTATACCGAAGTAGTCATAAAGCATTCCTGTCACTTCGCTCCTGTATTCCTGAAGTGTGTCCTGCGGGGGTGCCGGATAATAGCCTTCCTTGAACCTGATAGGATGGTTGATGCCGCTTGTCTGGGACCAAGGAGCTTCTTTTGATTCAATCTGGTACCCTGTTCCTGACCAGGCATCGCGTGCTGAAGAGTAGCCTGGTAAAAGTTTCACTGAATCAAACACGAAGAACTCAAGTTCAGGTCCCCAGTACGAGAGATCGAATCCTGCCTTTTTCACAGCCTCCTCGGCCCTTTGCGCTATGTATCTCGGATCGCGTGTGAATCGCGGTCCACCGAAGGCATCATAGAGGTCGCATATCAGGCGCAAGGTCCTGTGAGGGGTGTTATCTGTCCATGGAAGGATCGCACAGGTACTTGGGTCCGGGAACATCCGCATGTCAGATTCGAAGATGGACTTGAAGCCCTTGATCGATGAGCCGTCAAGTTTTCCTATCCCGTCTGTAAAGTCCTCTTCTTTCAGGGTATATGATGGGATTGTTATATGCTGGATATAACCTGGTATATCCATGAACTGAAGGTCTATCCATTTTACGTTTTTTTCTTTTACGAATTCCAATAGCTTTTCAGGTGTTGTTATCATATATTTCTCCTATTTTATATAATGTATTTTTCAAAAGGGATGGGATGGAAAAACCATCCATCTCTTAAGCGTAATTCAAATCGCTCCAGTTCCTCTTTCGCACGTCCTGACACGGATCACTTCTTCAACCGGGAGGATGAATATCTTGCCATCACCTATGTTCCCTGTTTTTCCGATATCGCATATAATTCCAACTGCTTTTTCGACATCCTTATCATCCACGACAAGCTCAAGTTTTGTCTTCGGGAGAAGATCAACCCTGTACTCACTCGTCCTGTATGAAAGCACAATGCCCTTTTGCCTGCCTCTTCCTTTCACTTCATAAATCGTAAGACCAATGAATCCTGCCATGGCAAGAGCTGTCTTTATTTCACCGAGCTTCTCCGGCCTTATTATGGCTTCTATCTTTTTCATGATGTCACCTCGAAATGTTCGTTATTATTCTCTTATACATCTTTCCTCCATCAGGCCGGTAGCCTCTTTTCATGTACCAGTCCTGCAATTTGATGTCGGATACAAGAGGGTCGGTTGAAAATGGCCTTAATTCAACAGATCGAAATCCTAAAGTGCTGGCGGTCTTCTCTGCAAATGAAAGCAGCCTGCTTCCAAGACCTGTATTCCTGAATTTCCTGGAAACGAAAACTTCTTCTATGGAAAGTGCTTTTTCATCATTGAGGACTTTTATTAAAAGTTCTCCTGCCATACCTCCGGGCACATTCAACCTGTGGCATTGCAATTCACCGTATTCCGTCCTGTACCTGAAAAATTCACTTATTGATATATTCTCAAAATTATAATTTGAAATTTCATACATCTTCATCATCTCCTCACAAATATGCTTTCTCGCCATGCTGGGAAACGTCAAGACCATCTATTTCTTCCTCATCCTTTACTCTCAGGCCCATCGTTGCATCAAGAACCTTCAGAATTATTGCGGTTCCTATGAGAGAATATGCCATTACGGCCACGATCGCTATCAACTGCTTCACAACAAGACCGGCATTTCCATAAATAAGCCCATCTGCGCCGGCAGAGTTAATCGCTAAGGATGCAAATATTCCTGTTGCGAGCGCACCCCATGTTCCACCTACACCATGGCAAGCCATGACATCAAGCGAATCATCAACGTTTGTTTTCCTTGAGCGCAGATGCATCGCAAAGTAACAGAATATCCCGGCGCCAATGCCGATTATTATTGCAGGGACCGGTCCGACAAAACCCGATGCCGGAGTTATAGCCACAAGACCTGCGACAGCTCCTGTCACGATGCCAAGCGTGTTGGGTTTTCCTCCATGCATCCAGCTTACTAATGTCCATGTAAGAGCTGCAGCCGCTGCAGCTGTGTTCGTTACAATGAAAGCGCTCGCAGCTAGCCCGTTTGCAGCCAAAGCACTTCCTGCGTTGAACCCGAACCAGCCAAACCATAGCAGAAAGCCACCGGTTATAGTCATGGGTACATTGTGCGGCACCATGTTTTCGTTCCCGTATCCAAGTCGCCTTCCTATAATTATCGCGGCTGCAAAAGCTGAAATACCCGCTGTTATATGAACCACGGTTCCACCCGCAAAGTCAAGGGCGCCAAGAGTGCGTATCCATCCTCCCATGCCCCATACCCAATGCGCCACGGGATCATAGACAAGAGTAGCCCAGAGAACACTGAAAACCATCATTGTGCTGAATTTCATCCTGTCAGCAAAGGCTCCAGTTATCAATGCGGGTGTTATTACAGCAAACATCATCTGGAATACCATGAATACCGAAGCAGGTATCGTTGCTGCATAATCAGGGTTAGGCGCTGCTCCCACACCATTTAATCCAAGCCATTCAAGGCCGCCGATCAAACCTCTTCCCGTATCCGGGCCAAAAGCAAGACTGTATCCAAAAAGCACCCACTGGATGCTTATGAGAGCCAGAATTATGAAGCTTTGCATAATGATCGCCAGGACATTCTTCTTCCTGACCATCCCGCCATAGAAAAGCCCTAACGCGGGGGTCATTAACATAACAAGGGCAGCCGAAACAAGTACCCAAGCAGTATCTCCTGTATTGATCGCTCCTGCTTCTTCAGCTAAAGCGGGCATTGATAATATTAAAAAGATCGCTGCAATTAAAGCAGCACATCTTCTATTTCCTAATTTTTTGTCCACTTAATATCACCTCAAATTTTTGTTTGCCTTAACACGGCATACGGTCAGTTAGTGTAGATTTAATAATATTTAAAAGTTCCTAATAATTGAGTTAAACTTATATATTAGTATGTGTTCAGTAGATTGCCGTTTGCCTGGCAGGAAAGTATTATGACAAGAATATCCGATAAACATTACAAATGTCCAAACTGTAAGCATGAGATCTTATTGACAAGTGCAGAATTCATTCAAGGGATGGCTGTGGCATCATGTGCTGACTGCGGCAGGGATGCATTTGCTATAGAGGAAATGTTTCTTGATGGATAAATGAAAGAATTGGACGCTTTTAAATATACTGTTATTTGCGTTCCATTTTTTTTTGGATGATGGCAAAAGGATTTTTGTAAAAACCATGAACATATTATTTTCGATCGGTTTTTTTCATTTTTTGGTTTCTTTATTGCTCCGAACTATGCCTACTGAAATGCATATGGATCTTTATTGAAGGGGATTTTAAAACATACACTTAATTTTCATACTGAAAAGTTTTATATATTATTAAATCTCCAGTAGGCTGTCGTTTACCTTACAGGAGGGCTAATGAGACAAATAGCAATATACGGAAAAGGTGGGATCGGTAAGTCCACAACAACACAAAATCTTACCGCAGCACTTGCTTCTATAGGCAAGCGAGTGATGCAGATAGGATGTGACCCCAAGGCAGACTCAACAAGGATGCTCCTCTGGGGAAAAGTTCAGGCAACTGTGCTTGATACTTTGCGTGACAACGGCCAGGGAGGCGTAACTCTTGATGCTGTACGGCATACAGGCTTTGGCGGCATAAAGTGCGTTGAGGCTGGCGGACCCGAACCTGGTGTGGGCTGTGCGGGAAGAGGAGTTATCACAGCCATAAAATTGCTGGAGGAACTCGGAGCATATAACGAGGATTTCGATTTCGTCTTCTACGATGTACTGGGGGACGTTGTTTGCGGTGGGTTTGCAATGCCCATACGCGAGGGATACGCCAAAGAGATATACATTGTGGCAAGCGGGGAACTCATGGCGCTCTATGCAGCCAACAACATCTGCAAGGGCATAGTAAAATTTGCCGAGAACGGAGATGCGCGTCTTGGCGGCATAATATGCAATTCCCGTAATGTGGATAATGAACTTGAACTTCTGACCGAATTCGCAAAGAAGATCGGATCGCATTTGATACAGTTCGTGCCCCGTGATAATATGGTACAGCGCGCTGAGATCAACCGAAAAACCGTGATCGACTTTGATCCCTCCTGCAAGCAGGCCGATGTTTACAGATCGCTTGCCAAAAATATTATTGAGAACACGAATTTTGTGATCCCGAAGCCCATGGCGATGCAGGAACTTGAGGATATGATGGTTGAATTCGGAATAGTGGAGAGGTGAGAATATGAAGATGATACGTGCAATAATAAGGCCAAACAAGGAAGAAAAAGTTGTTGAGCACCTGGAAAAAGAAGGGTTTGTGTCCCTCACCAAGATGAACGTGTTTGGACGCGGCAAGCAAAAAGGGATCAGGGTAGGTACGGTATGTTATGATGAGCTGCCCAAAGTGATGCTGATGCTTGTTGTGAAGGATGAAGAAGTAACAAAAGCAGTCAACGTCATCCAGAATAGCGCACGAACCGGGAATATCGGCGATGGTAAGATATTCGTGACCGATGTTTCAGAAGCGTATACTGTGAGGACAGGCGCATCGGGATTATAGGTGAAAATATGAAGGAAGTTATTGCCATAATCCGAAGGCACAATTTGCAGGAGACAAAAGCAGGTCTTCTGGGAATAGGAGTGCCGGCGCTCACAATGGTAAGCGTAGAAGGCAGAGGCAAACAGAAAGGGCTGCCTGGCTGGAATTATGAACTCGATCCCGTACTCATAGAGTTAGAGGAAAAAAATTTAGGGGCTACCATGCGCTTTATCCCTAAAAGGATGATCTCAACAGTGGTTGAGGATGATGATGTCCCGAAAGTGGTTGAAACCATAATCAGGACAAACCAGAGCGGGCACATTGGAGATGGCAAAATTTTTGTGTGCCCCGTAAAGGATACAGTGAGAGTGAGGACAGGAGAAAGCGGAGAACAGGCATTGAATTGAGATCGATCAGTATTGATAAACCACAGAGCACACAAAGGACGCAGAGAAAAACAACATCTCTCTGTGAACTCTGTGTCCTCTGTGGTTGATTTTATTTGAATAAAAAAAGGAGTAAAAAAGGAGTAAACAAATGACAACAATATTACCTGAATGCGATATCCCCATACCGCAGCGTCAGCCACACATTATTTGCCATGATCCAGAGAATATCGTATTGCCCATGTGCAATGTCCAGACAGTGCCGGGCGACATGACCGAGCGCGGCTGCACGTTCGCAGGATGCAGGGGCGTAGTTGGCGGGCCTGTAAAGGACGCAATACAACTGGTGCACGGACCGATTGGATGCGCCTACTATACCTGGGGCACGCGCAGGAACCTTTCAGACACGAAGCTGCACAGAAAGTACTGCTTCAGTACTGACCTGACAGAAGAAAGTGTGATATACGGCGGTGCAAAAAAGCTACTAAATTCTATTATAGAGTCGCATGAACTCTTTCCGGAAGGAAAAGCGGTATTCGTGTATTCCACATGCGTGGTCGGGTTGATTGGTGATGATACTGAGGCTATATGCAAGCATGCCCAGGAAAAGATCGGGATACCAGTAATACCCTTCCATTGCGAAGGTTTCAGGGGCGTGAGCCAGTCCCTGGGGCATCACATCGCCAACCGCACTCTGTTTGAGAAGGTAGTTGGAACAGAAGAACCGCAAGAGACCACACCTTACGACATGTGCATAGTCGGTGAATTCAACATCGACGGCGATGCGTGGATCGTCAAGCCGTTGTTTGAACGAATGGGCGTGAGAGTTCTCTCGGTATTTACAGGCAATGCCTCATATAGTGATATTCCACCCATGCACAGGGCAAAGCTGAATATCGTGCAGTGCCAGAGGTCATCCACCTACATCGCAAAGATGATACAGGACAAGTACAGAGTCCCATATATCAACGTATCCCTTTTTGGCATGACTCAAACTGCACAAGCTCTTCGAGATGTGGGAAAATTCTTCCGTCTTGAAGAAAATGCAGAAAAAGTAATAGCAGAAGAGCTTGCATTGTACCAATCCAGGATCGATCACTATAGAAAGAAACTTGAGGGTAAGAAGTGCTTCATATACCAGGGGGCTCCGCGTGCCTGGCACTGGATGGGGCCGATGCGCGAACTTGGCATCGAAACGATCCTCACTGCTACCACTTTTGGTCATAAGGACGACTATGAAAAAATAATGGAAAAGGCAAAGCCAGGACATATCTGCATAGATAATCCAAATGCTCTTGAGATAGAGGAATATCTGGTAAAGCTCAAACCTGATTTCTTTATCGGAGGATTGAAGGAGAAATACCTGACATACAAGCTTGGCATTCCCTTTATCAACGGTCATTCCTATGAAGAAGGACCTTATGCAGGTTTTGAGGGATTCGTGAATTTCGCAAAGGATATTGATGTTGCAGTGAATAGCCCTGTCTGGAAGTTCATTAATTATCCCCTGGAGGTGAAGTAAATGGCTTTGATGAATCAGAGTTCTGTGCCTATCAAGACGGTGCGAAAACCTCGCAGTGTTACAATCAATCCGCCTAAGATGTGTCAGCCCATGGGAGCGATACTTGCTTATATGGGAGTGCACGGCTGTGTGCCGCTTGTACACGGTTCCCAGGGATGCAGCACGTACCCCCGCTACAATATCGCGCGCCATTTCAGGGAATCAGCAGAAGTTGCAGTTTCCTCGCTTGCCGAGGATGCAGCAGTATATGGCGGAGCAAAAAACCTGACTGAAGCCATAAAGAACGTAAAGTCGCGTCTCAATCCTGCTCTTATCGGAATATGCACAACATGCATGAGCGAGACCATTGGCGATGATGTAAGACTGATCTCAAAGAAGGCTATTGCGCCCGATGATACTATGAGGATCATACCCGCATCCACTCCAAGCTATGTGGGCACGCATCTTACTGGCTACGATAATGCCATGAGGGCTCTTGTGGAAACACTGGCTGTAAAGGGTAAGGGTGAACCCAACAACAAAATAAACATCATCACGGGCATAATCAACCCCGGAGATATCAGGGAGATAAAGAATATGCTTCGCATCATGAATGTGAATAACATATTCCTGTCCGATATCTCGGAGACCCTTGATACGCCAATCATGCCTGGCGGTCACAAGCCCTTGCTGCCTGATGGAGGGACGGAGCCATCCGATATTATTGATTCGGCAAATTCACTGGGTACAATCGCGATTTGCAGGACAGCAGGTTCTGCTGCAACGTATCTCCAGAACAAGTTCAAAGTCCCTGCTGTGCTTGCTCCGGCGCCAATAGGTGTTGCAAACACTGACAAGTTCGTGCAAAACATCAGCATGTTAAGCGGTGCTTTGATCCCGGATGAGATCAAGAAAGATCGTGGGCGGCTGATAGACAGCATGGTTGACGTTCATCACTATATGTACGGGCGAAAAGTTGCGATTTTCGGCGACCCTGATCTTGTGTCAGCTATCGTCAGGTTCTGCGCTGAAGCAGGAATAAATCCCACAGTAGCGATGACAGCTACAAAGCATAAGGATTTTGCGCCTGACATAAAGGCAGTAAATAGTGAATATAAGACAGATACACAGATCCTTGAAGGTACAGACCTGTACGAATTCCACGAAGTTGTAAAAGCGCAGGGGGCAGAATTGATACTTGGCAGCTCAAAGGGCAAGGACGTTGCAGATGATGAGGGTGTTCCGCTTGTGCGCTTTGGTTTTCCTGTTTATGACCGAGTTGGTGTGTACAGGTATTCCATCCTGGGCTACAATGGTTCGATATACCTGCTTGACCAGATGACAAACGCCATCCTGGGACACAGGTATGACCCGGATAAGCTGCACCAGTGAGTGCACCAGCAAGGTGAAATCATGGATTACGTAACCGGAATAACTGCATCGGGCGGGAGCTGGACTCCCGCCTTTGTTGTAAAAAGCAATATCAACGACTGCGGATGCTGCGGAAAATGTTTCAAGATATGCGGACGCGGTGTATTCGAGTATATCGACCATCCCAATGCCGATGACCTGTGCGGCGCAAAGGTCATGACAGTGGCGCATCCTGGGAACTGCATCGGCTGCGGCGCCTGCGCGCGCGGGTGTCCGAAGAAGAATATTGTGTGCGAGCCGAAGGTCAGGGTCGGGTGAGAGGAGGGAACAAGGGCACATAGAAAAAAAACCGCAGATGAAAACGCAGATTTGTTCCTCGAACATCAGCTTACAGAGGTGCAATTCGGGCTTTGTGTCCTGGTATGAAATAAATTAACAACGAACTAAGACGAACACGTACGAACTCCGGTCGCGTGAGTTCGTATCAGTTCGTATTGGTTCGTTGTTTTTTTCAGGTTCATTTATGAACCATGGTTCACAGCCGACTTTGCGGTGATAAAATTAAAAGAGATAAATAAACATGTCCAAAATCAGCCACATCCTCCTCCCAAACCCGGTGATAGTTCCCACCGGGACAAAACTCTGGGAGGCTGCAAAGCTCATGAAGATTAAAAAGGTTGCAAGTGTACTTGTAAGTAAAAACGGAAGGCTTGCTGGCATTATCTCGGTAGAAGATATTATGAATACCGCGGCAGAAAGAGCCAAACTTGACATTCCAGTAGATGATATCATGCACTCACCCAAGCTAACGATCGACTCGGATAAATGGATCCTTGATGCGATAGTAATGTTTGAGCGCTGTAAAGCATCATACTTAGGCGTGATCGAAAATGGAGAGAAAATAGGCATTATAAGAGCGGATGATTTGTTGCATACGTACAGGTTTAATAATGAGACGCAAAGATAAAGAAATCAAGGATATGGAAGAGATAGAGTCCATCATAAACAAATCAAATGTTTGCAGGATCGCTCTTTCTGAAAACGATTCTCCATATATTGTTCCTGTTTGTTTTGGTTATAAGGATAATTGCCTTTATTTTCATTCCGCCAATGCAGGTAAAAAAATAGATATCATTAAAAAAAATAATAAGATATGTTTTGAATTTGATGATTATAGTGGATTATTGTTATCTGAAAATCCATGTGATTGGGATATAAAATATTCCAGTGTTATTGGATTCGGCAAAGCTTCTATTATCGATGACTTTGATGAAAAAATAAAAGCAATGAATATCATAATTGAACATTATTCAAATGGTTTACATGAATTTCAAAAAAAAATTATTGATACTGTAACAATTATTAAGGTTGAGATAGAGAATATTACTGGCAAAAGATCGGGGTGTTAAAGAATATAACTATGTAATACAATTGATATATATGAGTGAGATGATTAAAGAAACGATCCGGAAACTTACAGCAAAAAGCTTTACTGCGGGAAAACTTTCATTTAATGAACTTGTTGATTTTCTGGGTTATGAAGATGCCACGAAAGTAGCATATTATAAAAACATTGCAGAATTATCCTTTGCGCAAGGTCTGGTATAAAATATGGCTATAAATAGAATCCGATTATCGAATTTTAAGAGTTTCAAGGATTTAGATGTAGAACTTGGAAAGTTCAATGTATTTGTTGGCGCCAACGCGTCTGGGAAATCTAATTTTATCCAGAGTTTCAAATTTCTACGAGATATGAATAATCATGGTCTTGATAATGCAATATCCATGCAGGGGGGTATTGAATATCTCAGAAATATAAATATTGGTCAATCGGAAAAATTTTCATTAGAAGTAACTACTAATAAAAAATTCATTAGACATTTAGGGGCAAAAAAAGAGATAAATGGAATAAAGATTTATGAAACAAGTTATAAAATAACGATTAAATTTAAGAATGAAGGAATAGGGTTTGAAACTGTTGACGACAAAATAGCACAAAAATGCGAATTTGTACGCTTGGAAAAAAAGATCAATTCAAAGGATAAAAAGAATTTTAACGTTATAAAAACCTTTGCGAAAGGAGATATTACGATTTCCAGTATCAAGGGGAAAATAAAAGTTGATTTCAATAGTTTTCCTTGTAATATGCAATTAAAAGAAGAAGATATGATTCCACAAATTTTAAAAGAAGAGGTTTTACGAGATGACAAGGAACCTGAAAGACTTCTTCTCCAAAATTTGAATTTTTTTATGCCACCTATATTCAGTGATTTTTCAATTTACGATATCGATCCAAAGCTCCCCAGGAAAGCCACCCCGATCACTGGAAAAGCTGATCTTGAAGAGGATGGGAGTAATTTAGCCATAGTTTTAAAGAACATTTTGGAAAATGAAGATAATAAAAGAAAACTTTCGAATTTAGTGAGAGATGTTTTACCATTCGTTGAGGATATGAATGTAGAAAAATTAACAGATAAATCTTTGTTATTTAAATTACGTGAAATATATTCTAAAAACCAATACTTACCTGCATCATTTTTATCTGACGGAACAATCTACATTACTGCATTAATTATCGCATTATATTTTGACAGAAAGCCAATCATAATAATTGAAGAACCAGAAAGGAATATACACCCTTACCTGATTTCCAGATTAATAAACATGATGAAGGAAGTCTCCGAAGAAAAACAGATCATTATTACCACCCATAATCCTGAAGTAATAAAACATGCGGGATTAGATAATATCTATCTTATATCAAGAAACAAAGAAGGCTTTTCCACAATTTCAAAGCCATCTGATAAAGAGGAAGTAAAAATATTTTTAGAAAATGAAATGGGAATCGAAGATCTTTATGTCCAGAATTTATTGGAGATATGAGAGATGGGGTCTAAATTATTCATCTTTATCGAAGGCGATGATGATGAGAGATTTTTCAATAGAATCATTATACCTATGTTTGAAAATAAAAATGAAGTTCATTTGGTGAAATATGCACAGAAAAAAAACAAAGTATTTCAATTCCTCAAAAGCATTCAAGCAATGAATGCGGATTATATTTTTGTGGCAGATAATAATGGCTCTCCATGCATAACGGATAGAAAACAAAGAATAGAAAATGATTTCAAAAATATTGATAAAAATAAAATATTAGTTGTGGTAAGAGAAATAGAGGGCTGGTATCTTGCTGGAATTGATGATGGATCTTCCAAGAAATTTGGAATAAAATCATTTCACAATACGGAGCACATTAATAAAGTCGCTTTTAATGACCTGAAACCCAAAAAATTCAGTTCACGAATAGACTTTATGTCCGAAATATTGAAATTATTTTGTATAGGTACAGCAAAAAGCAAGAATGGATCATTCAGTTATTTCATTGAAAAATATGTTTGAAATATAACTCACAGTGCATCTGATGGTTAAATATGTCAGTCCACATGAAACAATCGGCTTTGAAAGAGTTTAAACATATCCCTGGTGTCAGCAAGAAGATATCCCTGGACTTGTGGAGCATGGGTTTACGTTCAGTGGAATACCTGAAAGATTATGAAAGGCAGGGCGTTCAGGTTGATAGGTGTATGCTTTATGTGTTTTATTGTGCCGTTTACTATGAACATGATCCTGAACTGCTGAAATGGTGGAACTGGAAAGATAATAAATGGAGGATAAACGATGAGAATCCATTCAATTGAACATGAACCCTTTGAGGGACTTGCAAACATCGAAATATGGGCAAAAAGCAAAGGTCATACGATCACGAGAACCCGAATATATAAAAACGAAGGATTCCCGGATATCGATGACTTTGACTGGTTAATAATCATGGGCGGCTCAATGAGTACCTATGAGGAAGAGAAATATCCCTGGCTTGTTCCTGAAAAGAAATTCATTGGTGATGCGATCGCAAATAAAAAGATAATCTTAGGGATTTGTCTTGGTTCCCAGCTTATTGCAGATGTTCTTGGCGGGAAGGTCAACCCGAACACATATAAAGAAATTGGCTGGTTCCCGGTTTTTTTAACTCCGCAAAGTAAGAAGTCAACGATTTTCAATGATTTTCCCCAGGAATTCATTCCAGTCCACTGGCATGGAGATACTTTCACTATCCCGGACGGCGCAACATGGATCGCCAGAAGCCAGGCCTGTGCGAATCAGGCCTTTGAATATAATGATGGAAGGGTAATAGGGCTTCAATTCCATCTTGAATATAACGCTAAAAGCATTGATCTCATGTTCAATAACTGCCTTGAGGATATCACGGAAGGGAAATATATCCAGAAACCTGATGAAATCCTGAAAAATATTAATAATGTCCAGGAAACAAATCGATTATTAAATCTTCTTCTCGATAATATGGCAGGAAAATTTAGCGAATAATCATGGATGACATAATTATTCTTTCCGGCCTTATATTTGCAGCAGGATTGTTGTATTCCTCAGTGGGTCATGCCGGAGCTTCAGGGTACCTGGCAGTAATGGCACTTTTTGGCCTTGCGCCCGATACAATGAAACCCACAGCACTTGTCCTGAATATCCTTGTTGCAACAATAGCAGCAGTGCAATTTCACAGGGCGGGTTATTTTTCATGGAATACTTTCTGGCCTTTTGCGATCAGTTCGATCCCGTTTGCGTTCATAGGCGGCTCTGTGTCCATCCCTGGTAATATTTACAAACAAATCGTAGGTCTTGTGTTGTTATTCGCAGCTTACCACTTTTTTAGCAAAAAGCAATCAGCGATCGCAAATACCTCCAAACAAATTCCCGTCCTGGCAGCAATACTCGCTGGCGCCGGAATAGGTCTGCTCTCCGGAATGGTGGGTGTGGGCGGCGGTATTTTTCTCACCCCTCTTATCCTGTTCATGGGCTGGGCAGGAACAAAGCAGACAGCAGGCGTATCTGCCATGTTCATTCTTGTGAACTCAATAGCCGGAATAGCGGGACACCTCTCAAGCGTGAAATTTTTGCCTGATACGATTTATATTCTGGGTTTTGCGGCAGTTCTTGGGGGAACAATAGGTTCATACATGGGAAGCCGCAGGTTTGCGAATGCAACTCTTTATCAACTGCTTGCAGTGGTTCTTGTCATTGCGGGTGTAAAATTCATGATCGTTTAAGACCAAGGCGAAAGCTTTTATTACATTACCACGTTAAAGCGGAAAAATAATTATTCTATTATTTAAGATCAAAGAGGATTATTATGAAGTTTCAGGGAAAATCAGTAAGAAAATATACAGGCGGAAGACTCATAAGGCAAAGAGGTAAGAAAAAATACGAGCTTGGTGGAGAGCAGGCCAATACTCATCTGGGCGAACCCATTCGCAAAACAGTGAAAACATTGGGCGGCCAGTTGAAAGTACGCCTCTTAAGAGCGCAAACCGCAACAGTAACAGACCCGGCAACAAAGACATCAAAGACAGTAAAAATAGAAACTGTTACCGGAAATCCGGCAAATATACACTATGTAAGGCGAAACATTGTGACAAAAGGCTCCATAATCAAGACTGAAATTGGAAGCGCCCGCGTCACGAACAGGCCTGGACAGGAAGGCAGCATCAACGCTGTTCTCATACCCAGTACTGCTTAAAAGTAACCCATAATTCAGGAAGATGCTCCTGTAATAACTGATTATTACAGCAGGCATCCATTTTTATTCTTTTTTCAAGCGCGCGACCCAGCGGCCTGCCAAGCAATTTACGTATTTTTGTTTCGTATTCGCAAAGTTGCGCAATATCATCATTTTCCAGCGCTTTGATTATTGTTTTTCCCGCTAATTCACCCGCAAGTATCGCATTGTTGATCCCGGCCCCGGTTATCGGGTCTGCCATTCCTGCGCTGTCTCCTGCAAGAAGAATATTGTCAAATACAAGTTTTTCCCGAAGTCCTCCAATTGGCAAAGCTCCTGCAATACTCTGATATCCTGTTCTTTTACCTGAAAGCCGATTCGCGATTTTTGATCCGGCTATAAATGCATCAAGGTTCTCCCGTGGGGATTTTTTGTCTTTTATCATTCCCAGCCCGACTTTAGCTGAATTTTCCCCTGTCGGATAAATCCAGATATATCCGCCCGGGGCATAATCAGAATCAAAAAATATCTCACATGTTTGCGCAATGGGCTCGATACCTTTAATGTAATACTGGGCGCAGGCCGCAAATCTTTGCGGCTTTAATCCCAATATTGACGCAGTTTTTGAAAAAACACCATCTGCGCCAACGATTATTTTTCCATGTGAATTACCGTTACGGAATTTCACCATACTGGCACTTATATCGATCAGCGGTGAATTCCACATGACCTTCGCTCCTGATTCTTTTGCTTTTGACAATAAACTCATATCAAACAAAGGTCTATCCACGACATATCCATTCAATGAAAAATCATGATACGAATTGTCAGGAAAATATGTACGCATTTGTTTTATATCTGACTGGAGAACAGATTCATCCGGTACGTTAAAATTTATGGTTTTACTGATATACCCGGCGCAAGGTGACCTGCACGTTTCGTTTTTTTCAATTATGAGGACATCATAACCTGCCAGGGCTACTGTTCTTGCAGTAACAGACCCGGCAGGCCCGGCTCCGACAATGATCACATCATACATTAGCGATAGACCCATTCATCTGAGTAATACTTCGGCAAAAGAGTTTCTGTAAGCTTTGTCTCCTTCCCGCTAAGGGACCCGGATTTCAAACGTATGGAAAAGCGTTCCTCAAATTTACTTTTCATAACATTTTTTATCTCTTCCATATCACGCTGTTCCCCGAGTTCCCTGTCCAGCCAGGTGAGTCCTTCCCTTACTGATGCAATCTTTTTATCCATGAATTTCTCTTTCGGGATATTTGAGATCCGAAGCATCTCCTCTATATCAAAATCAAGAAGTAGAGTCCCATTCTGGAGCAGTTTTCCTTCCCAGCGCGTCTGGGCGTTACCAGATATTTTCTTGTTATCCACAACTACGTCGTTTATCGGACGAAAAGCTGCATTCAGTTTGTAATGTATCAGTGTATCAATAAGCACTCCGCATATCTGTTTATATGATCCTATAATGTCCATGGGAAACAACGCATTATCAATTGTTCCCACGACACCGTAATTTATCTGCCTGCAACGGTCGTCTGAAAATGCAATGCCACCACCGCTTATGCGCCTTGTGATAGTATAGTCTTTACATTGTGAAAGATTCAATTCGACCTCTGCCTTCTGGAAAAAACCAAGGATTATGGATTTTTTCGGAGTCCAGAAAAAGAAGGTATTTCCTTCATCGGATTTCAAGATAGCTTCATCCATCGCCATCATATCGCGAATATCCACAAGTCCGAAATCAATAAAGCGCCATTCTTCCATATTATACCTCCAGCGCTTTCATTATTGATTCGGTAAAGTCAGCCGGCGATGTTCCAGGTGACTGGATTTTTTCCCGTATGTAAATTTCTTCGATCTTATGTTCCACATCTTCACGTTTTGCCTTAATTCCCTTCAGTTCTTCGGCGATCTTGAAGAAAGCCTCTTCAGGAAACAGGAAGAAATCTCCTGAGATGCTTATTTCTTTTATCCTGCCGTTCTCGGTTGCAACGAATGATCTTATGAGTCCACCTTTTGATTTATAGATTCCCTGTGACGTTTTTATTTCCATGGTATTTACTCCGGCTTATTCAGGAACACCCTGATTCTGTGAACTGCTCCCTGCTAAAGCAAGGGAGCTTCCTGCTTCATCGTATCTCTATTGAGATTACTCAGACAGGCTTGAAATCCCGTAGTTCCTGCGGTACAACTTCTACTTTCAATTACTATCGCAGACATATGATCTCTTCCTGATACAAGACCACATTGAGGATATGAGTGTATCCTCATTGATAGTTTTTTTGGTACTTTATACCCACATATACAT
>JBAQLI010000085.1:0-1785 GCA_049301735.1 Candidatus Methanoperedens sp. | reverse complement strand
TTTTTCCATTTATCGCTAAAATCAAGCCATTTTAGCGATTACATATAAAAGATTAATATCAGATTATATAAAAAACCGCTATGCTGAAAAATATTTAAATTATCCATGTCATGTGCGGAATGTGGGTTATATAATTGAAACTGAAATTTCACAACACGGAGCAAAGATAAAAGCCAATGAATTTGTGGATAAACGTGAAATGCTAAGCAGAAGGAAACGCTGGGAGCAACTGGATGAAGATGTTTCTTATTCAAAAAAAGAACTGGATAAAGATGTTGTCAATCCCAGCCAGATAAGAAATATCATCCGTGCTTTTAAAAATAAACTGCCTGAGATATTTCCAGGCAGAAAAGAAGTCCCAAAGACACTGATTTTTGCCAAAACCGACAGCCATGCCGATGATATTATTCAGATAGTCAGGGAAGAATTCAATGAAGGTAATGAATTTTGTAACAAGATTACTTATAAAACTAAAGATGAGGACCCGAAATCCATACTCACACACTTTAGAAATGACTATAATCCGAGAATTGCCGTCACCGTGGCCATGATCTCCGTAGGCATTGATGTTAAGCCCCTTGAATGTTTACTCTTTATGAGAGATGTAAAAAGCAAAGGCTACTTTGAGCAGATGAAAGGCCGCGGTACCCGCACATTCGGCTATGATGACTTGAAAAAGGTTACACCCTCGGCAATCTCAGCAAAGACACATTTTGTTGTTGTGGATGCCGTAGGAGTTACAAAATCACTTAAAACCGACAGCTGCCCTCTTGAGAGAAAGCGCTCCACTTCGATGAAGGAACTGCTGGAGGCTGTCACTATGGGAAAAAGAGATGAAGACCTGTTCATTTCACTTGCAGGGCGCCTTGCCAGGCTGGAAAAACAACTTACTGACCAGGAAAAAGAAATATTTGAAGAAAAGGCAAAAGGGAAGACTTTAAGTGAAACAGCAAAAGACCTGTTGAATGCTTATAATCCGGATAAGATCGAGGAAAAATCGCAAGAGGTTAAGAAGGAAAATCCCGGGATAACACAAATCCAGGCTCTTGAAATGGCAAAGGAAAGTTTGGGCAAAACAGCAAGTTCGATCTTTAACGGGGAGCTTAATGAATACATTGAAAATGTCCGCAAGGTTCATGAACAGATCATTGACATTGTGAATATTGATAATGTTACAAAGGCGCAGTGGGGGATGATGCTGTTGAAAAAGCCACTGGAATTATAAATGATTTTTCTATGTATATGAAAGATCACAAGGATGAGATCGTAGCGCTTAGCATTTTTTATAATCAACCATATCGGCTAAGAGAATTGACTTCCCATATGGTCAAAGATGTTCTTGAAAAATTGAAAATGGATAAGCCAATGCTTGCGCCTCTGTACGTCTGGCAGGCATACGAGCAACTTGAAGAAGTGAACGGAAAAAGCCCAAAAGATGAGCTTATAGCTCTTGTTTCCCTTATCCGCAGGGTAACGGGTATGGATGATAAACTGACAGCCTATGATAAAACTGTAGACAGGAATTTCCAGAAATGGGTGTTTGAAAAGGAGTTGTACCGTCATAAGTTCCACATGCGGAACTTTTTTAAATAATATATGATTTTTTAAAGCAAACTGTTATGCGTTAATAGATATTTTTCTTAATATGAAGGCAAATCGTATCCTCTTCAAATTAAATGGTAAATAAAAAAATATATTTTATGGAATCTTTGGTAATATATCTTTTTTTTTGATTATTAACAAGCAATTGCCTTCATACAAATAGAAATATAGAAATACTAAGGA
>JBAQLI010000084.1:0-6687 GCA_049301735.1 Candidatus Methanoperedens sp. | reverse complement strand
AAAACATTTCTCTTCAGAAGGCATAAAATCTGATATTGCTAACTCCCCTTTAATCATACATGTTATATATTTATTGAATCTGGTTCTAATAACTTACGTAGCAACGATTTGCTTTAGATGAGCGATTTTAATTTAAGTATATAGCCTTAGCGTCTCGATTTCAGATTATTTAATTTATATATAATTAAATATAATATTTATCATTTAATATGAAAAATGCACACATTTTTGGATTCAATTTAATACATATATTTAATGTTATGTTTGCAAACCAGTAGAAGCAAAATTATTTTTAACTTCACAAAAAGGGATATGAGAAACAGGGTCATCGATTGAAGTTTTCGGATTTACGAAAATAAAATATTTACAGAAGTCGATCGATACTGAAAGACTTAAGTAAATGCATAACTCATGTTTTCAGAATCTCTTCCAGAGAGGGATACCTAGCTCTCTATACTTCTGGTATATCATCCCTGTATAGATCAAATCATAGACAAAGATCGAAATGAAGAGGAACGGTAAAAGTATGGAACCCTGTGCAATAGGCTCGTATAAATAGTAAGCCAGACTGAAGAGTCCTGTGCCCAACGTTTTGAATATGGCGATGTAGATGGATTGTCCCCTGAGATCATTTCGCTGGAACAGCATCACAATGAAAAGAATCGACATCATGAAATCATCAACAAATGCCGAGTACACTCCCTGCCAGTCATTGAATTCATGTGTGATTGACAGAACCATCCCGAACCCAGTGACTAAGGCTAATAGAAATAAAGTATAGAATTGCTTATTTGAAAGCGCAGGGAATTCAGATTTTCCGAATTTAAGAAATTGCAGTACGATCAAAACATCCAGCGCGAACCAGATATAGTTTATATAAAGTTGATGACCTAACTGCGGATGGATGAATGAGAATACAGCCTCCCAGGATATATTTATACAGAGGGCAGCTAACGGCATGCCATATGTTCTATCCTTTAATCCCCTCCTTATAATCAGAATATAAGTCAGAGACCAGAACAGTCCACCGATAATCATTAATGGTTCTTCCACGTCTGAACATCTCCTCTTTCTTTTAATGAACTTGGACTCCAGTCATGTCTCCAATAATGGAAATTATCTGAAATTTGATTGTTTGTGAAATTAATATTTATGAAATTATCCTCTTTAGCCAGTGTTATCCTCCTAGTTGTATGATTTGTAGGCCGCCAGCCTTTCTGGATTCTCTCCGTTACAATATATCTGCCTGAAGAAAAATCATCGAATTTATAAAAGCCAGATGCATCGGTGGATGTTTCTTTTTGGATGGATAATCCAGAAATGCCTTCCAGCTTGATATCCCACCCCGATATGCCTGTCTCACCCTCATTCCATATTCCATCATTGTTGGTATCATTGATAATATATCCTGAGATACTACCAGTTATAGCAGGAGTAGATATCAGCATGTTTGTGAAGTTATTATTGGAAGAGTTTTCACCCGTTCCCAGAGTCACAACGTATTTTATAGTGGAATTGGTAGGCATCCATTCCATCGGAGTCATCTCTACTGCAGAATATAAGCCTGTTGGAAGATTATCAAATTTATAAAAGCCAGATGCATCGGTGGATGTTTCCTCTAGAATGGCCATGCCAGTAAGCCAGAGGTTTATGCCTGATATGCCTGTCTCACCCTCATCCCAGACTCCATTGCCGTTCGTATCATTGATAACGTAGCCTGAGATAATACCATTAGGCGACGATTTTGGGGGTTGGCGTACTTTCACAAGCCATGCATCAATATTTCCGGCCCCATATGAAGAAGTGAAAGCTGCCAAGATATAATCACCCTCTGAGATCTGCTTAATATCATGTGCCTCTTCATAGCCTGCTCCTCCAATCGTTCTATCCCATTCTTCATTACCATTTGAATCGGTTTTTACAATCCATAGATCACCTGCTCCAGCCCCATATGTATATGTAGTGCCTGCTGCTACATAGCCACCGTCTTGGGTATGCAGAACAGAGTAAAAGAAATCATAATCTGTCCCTCCGAATGTCTTGTTCCACTGCTCCTTACCATTTGAATCAGTCTTGATAAGCCACGCATCACTTTTTCCATTTCCATATGAATATGTGCCACCTGCTAGAATATAGCCGTCATCATTGGTCTGCTGAACGGAATGAGCTTCCTCATAGTTTTTTCCTCCGAACGTCCTGTTCCACTGCTCTTTACCATTTGAATCAGTTTTTACAAGCAAGATATCACCCATAGTCCCATAGGAGTATGTGAAACCTGTCATGATATAGCCACCATCTGATGTCTGCCGGACAGCGAAAGGATAATCATAATTTGGTCCCCCGAACGTCCTGTTCCACTGCTCTTTACCATTTGAATCAGTTTTTATAAGCCAGAAATCACCCATGGTCCCATAGGAGTATGTGAAACCTGTCATGATATAACCACCATCCGAGGTCGTCTGAATATCATCGATGAGATCAAAGCTAGGGCCCCCGAACGTTTTATTCCACTCCTCATTACCGTTTGAATCAGTCTTTATGAGCCATCCATCACTAGACCCAGCCCCATACGATTCGGTGTGAGCCGCGATAAAATAACCTCCATCTGAGGCATGTTCAACAAAAACACCGATATCATAGCTACTTCCACTGAATGTTCTGTTCCATTTCTCGTTTCCGTTTTCATCTGTCTTTATGAGAAATACATCAGCATTGCCAGGCGAATATGTGGTGCCTGCGAGGACATAACTCCCATCTGAAGTTTGTAGAACGGAGTAAGCCTCCTCATAATTTTTTCCTCCGAACGTCTTGTTCAATTCCGCAGAGTTTGGGTTATCTTGAGCAATAGCCACTAGACTACTAAAACCGAATATTATCAAAATTAAGAGAACTTTGACTAGGCCACTCAAGCTAATCATATCATATATTTGCAATCTATTAATTTTATTACTTGTAACAGTTATGTTGAATATCATCAATGAATTGCCAAGAAAGTTACTCAAACTTTTATTCTGAAAGTACAATTTTAATTTATTTATAAGCATGGTTATTACCACCAATATTGCTCCTTTACTTTAGTGTTAATAAGTTCTTTGCTTTAATTTTTAAAATAAATTGGATAATATTCTTTTGTTTTGTAAACCGCTAGATTAATATAACATGCTCATGCAAATGAGATTTTAAGTTCTTGTCTGGATAAAACTATAGTAGTCGTGAGGTGGCGTTAATAAGAATAGAAAGGAAAAGAAAAATTTCTATTGCTCATAAGTTGCTTGGGTTGATGATATTATCTACTCTGTGTATTGTTGTGGCAATGCCAGCAGTGATAGTAACTTCAATATAGAGAATGTTGAGCTTTAGTTTAAGTGGGTGTAATTATGAAAAATGAAATAAAAGATCAGAATAACGAAAATTTAAACTTTCCGAAAAATGCGGAAGTTATGTCTAACTTGCTGGGCGGATGCGATATAGTTGGTGTAAAAATATTTAGAGATTCGTGTACTATCACCGGTGCCAGAGAACCTGATGAAAGACTTACATGGTGTCAAGCTGTCCAAAGGGCTAGAAAAAACAAAGAAATTCCTATTATCAATAAAAATACAATTGACTGTCCAGGTGCCGCGATTGCTTTGGGTTTAGTAGATCCTCTCAGTAAAGAGAAAATAGGCGTTAAACAATATAAAGGAGATGAGGAAGGTTCACCTTATGACTTTTCAATGGGATATGTATATGCATGTGCAGCATCTGGACATCCAGAATACCATCTATTTGGAAAAGAGACTGATTCTGGCAGATATAAAACTTTAGAGGCTGCAAAAAAAGCGATATCTGGTATGCCACAGCTTCAACCAGGTACTTCATGTATTGTGCCCTATCCCTCATCATTAAGAATTGATCCAGATATTGTTTTGGCTATACTTAACTCAAAGCAAGCAATGAGATTAATCCAATCCTATGCGTGGGCAACTGGAAATCGTTTTCATAATTCAACGATTGGAATTCGTGGGGTGTGTGCAGATTCTGTAGCTTACCCTCTATTGAATAATACTCTCAACGTGACCTTTTTCTGTTTAGGGGCTAGGGTTTTAGGTAAATTCAGCGCAGAAGAAAGTCTTGCAGCTTTTCCATATACTATTATGCATAAGCTTAACAAAAGTTTAGAGGAAAGTGACACCGGTTTTCCATTGGATTTAATGCCTTGAGTGAATATGGAACCAAAAACTTTAGATATTAGAGGATACTTCTGCCCCTATAATCTATTAATTACAAAAGCTGAATTAGCTTCTATTAATAAAGGTGAAAGGATGTTAATAATTACTGATTTTCAACTTTCATCCGAAACGATTCCACGTTTCGTAGAAAAATCGGGTTCTTACAAGCTAATCAACATTGAAAAATTTATTCTGCCTGATAAAAGAAAGGAATGGAATATTCTTGTTGAGAGATATAAATGATTAAATATGATGTTGGGATATTAAATATTACGGAGACAATAAAATGTGCGAGATGTGTATAAAACATGGTTCGGGAAAAAAATGGTATCTAAATTTACAGAATTATTCAAATGAATTATTAGAAGATCCAGACAGGATAAAATATGTTGAAAAATATGTTTCCTCATTCGAAAAATTGATGGGAATTGATGTTCCTAGAGCCTTTAAATATACGAAATTTCCAGTCTTGGGAACTGTAGTGAAACATATTTTATTTGATAATGTTAAAAAATATCATTTTGGTCAGGTTGTCCCTTTAGAGGATGCAATACAGATATTAAAAATTGCAGATCCAATTGGTATTGTGCCTTGCGTATGCAGAAGAGCATTACTTGGTGTTGAAGATAAATGTTGTTTTATTTTTGGAATGCTCCCACTACAAATCTTTGATAAATATCCAGATTTTACAAGGGATAAATGTGAAACGATCTCTCAGGAAAAGGCTATATCTCTGGTTGAAGATAGGTATCAGAAGGGATACGTGCAATCAGTATGGACTTTCAAAACACCATACATCGGTGCTCTCTGCCAGTGCGAGTTCAATACCTGTGGAGGAATGAGATATATGCATTTCACCGGAATAAATGAACTCTATAGAAAATCAGAATATGTCGCATTCATAGATACCGAGAGTTGTACTGGTTGTAAAAAATGCATATCTATGTGCCAATTTGGCGCAATGTCATATTCGATGACCCTGAAACGGGCTTTTATTGAACCAGGAAAATGTTTCGGATGTGGAGTTTGTAGAACCGCTTGTAAGAATAATAGTATCTACCTATTTCCAAGGAATAATTTAATTCAAGTCGATACAATATGAAAGTTGATATACAAATTAATCAATCAAAATGCATCGGGGCTCCTTACAACTGTAATAAATGCATGCAGGCATGTCCCAGAGCCATTTTTGTAGCATATCCATCGAACAGACAGGTGGGTGTGATCTGTAATAAGTGGTTACTGGAAGTTCCGATAAAAGAGCTTTGTATTGGATGCAAGTTATGTGAAAAAGCCTGTCCTAAAGAAGCAATTAAGGTCATATTAATATGAATTATTTAAGGCCTTTAGTTGCATACTTAAAAATGTTCAGATTCTATAATCTTTTTCTTCCTGGTGCATCTGGTTTAGTGGGCGCAACAATCGCATCTTTTTTTGAAGGTACTTACAATATTGAGCGAATATTTGCCGGAACACTTATACCTATATTATTCTGGGGAGCTGGACAAGTTGTCAACAACTATTTTGATCAATATGCAGACCGGATTAACCACAATCAGACATCCATAGTTAAAGGTGATATAGGTAGTAATAAGGCTCTTTATACTTCTCTTATCATTACTGCAATCTTAATAATAATATCATTTAGAATAGATATTTTAGCCGGGATTATTTCGATTGTAGGAGTTGTAGCCTATTTTGCATATTGTATCAAACTGAAAGGTATACCATTGATTGGCAACACATGGTTTGGATTTGCCACATCATTGTGTGTACTTTTCGGTTCTGCGGTCAGCGTCGGAATCCAGCCATTTGTATTTCACCCTGTTATCTGGATTATTTTTGGTTTAAATGGGATTTTCCAAGGCGGGCATGTTCTAATAGGTTATTTTAAAGATGTTAAAGGTGATGAGGAAGGAGGTTACAAGACATTATGTGTAGTTTTTAAGAATAACTTAAAAGCTGTTGCATTGATTACACTAATTTATACAATTGTACCTGTATTTTTAGGATTGATTGCATGGTTATATCACGGTGGCCATTGCATACAGAATGCAAATTATTTGTTATTTCAAATATTTAGTCTTATGATCAGCCTTCATGCCCAGATAATGTTAATAAATAATCCTTCCCCTATTGGTGGGTACGCCAGTTTCAGTATGCATAAAACCAGTGTTACATTGTATTTTTTAAGCTGGCTTGCAAGTTTTATACCAATCTTCTATGCGGTGATAATAATGGCTGTTTCGGTTGGATTTATTGAATTTAGCAAAAAAAATACTAAAACTACAATGCAGTTGTAACAGTCTATTTCCCATTTTCCGAATCCTGAACATCGCGCCAACGTCGATAGAAAATATAATAATAAGTATTATAACCTATATTCCGCACATTTCCATCATGCAACATACCACTTTTAAGATTTTCAACGGACCAGTCATATACTTCGTTAAGTAAAGGTTGAATCTGTGTGAAA
>JBAQLI010000083.1:0-1746 GCA_049301735.1 Candidatus Methanoperedens sp. | reverse complement strand
TTATAAAAGATAACACATTAAATAATGTAATATATTAATTCTATAAACATTTTATGAAATTTAAAAATCAAGACGCTGCGAGGCATAATTAATTAGAGAAAACTCTAAATGTAAAGGTACGGAATGTCCATTGGTTCATTTGACCCTCTTTGAAGGTTATATACTTTAAAAAAAAGAGGTCAAAATGCGAGATAAATACATAACAGATGGAAGTATCGGAAGAGAAGAACTCTTTTTCTATCGACTTATAGAAGGATTTAATCTACCACCAATAGCTGCAAGAGCTATAGTCGAAATGGGAAAAGAAATATTCTTAAAAGATGGAGATGTTCCAGGAAAAATTGGTCAATGTAAATACATAGCAATATCGAGATCTGAAGGTCCTGGCAAAATGAAGAAAGATTCTGAGCACAAGGAAATCATCCTGACTACAGACACGCCAGATGATCTTGTTGTTTATCAAAAAAATGGTTTACCTGGATATAGACAGTGTGTTATTCTTAGAATAACCGAGGAAGCAAGAGAACAAGGAGCGTTGCTTACAATAAGGGATCTTGTAAGATTATTGAAAAGCAGCTACTCTACAATAAAGCGTGATATAAAGGAAATCAGATCTAGGGGCTTTTTTGTTCCAATAAGAGGGACAATTAAAGACATAGGTCCAATATCCCATAAAGCAAAAATCGTCGATTATTACATACGAGGATACACACCTACAGAGATTGAAAAGATAGCAAAACATGCATTAAAAAATATAGAACGATATATAAACGATTTTAGCAAAGTCTTGATTCTTAAAAAGAAAGGAGAAAGCATTGACAGCATAAGACAGATAATTGGATTGTCGGAACATCTTATTAAAGAATATCTTAACCTTTGTGAAAAATATGAAAACTCAGAGTTCAAAAAACGGCTTGATGAACTTGCAGAGACTGTAAAAATCTATCAACCACCAGCAACGTTCAAAAAAAAGGGGCTGGTGACATGATAGAAGATTGGTTTATGAAAACATTCTCGCCGAGTAAATCCAAAACTTATGAAACTAATCTATTTAACTTGATCCAAGGTGAATTTGGTTATATAGGCGGGCCAGATGTTGTGAAATTGTTTGTAAATAAAATATGCGAGTTGAATAACGAATATTTTACAAGAAATGATTTCGTAAAACCAGGTGAAATGAGATATCTGGCATTGAAATTAGGACAGAAATACAGTGCAGCAAAAAGATTGCAAGATATGGAATTAGTGCCTATAACCTTGACTTTTATGGCTCCTGAAGATATTGATGACAGAATTAATACAGTTTCTCGTGGAGCTTTGATGAGAAAGATAATTGTCAGATTATTAAAACAAGCAAAGCAGCAAAATGCTGTTTTAACAGAAACAGATTTGGCAATATTACTGAGAATATCGCCGTCAGCAATATCCAAATATGTATTGGAATTTGAAAAAGAGACTGGTGAAGTATTGCCAAGAGTTGGATCCGAAATGGATGTAGGAAAGACTCTTACTCATAAGAAATTTGCTTTTCAGAACTTTAAGAAAAAGATACCTACTTCAGTAAATGCCAGGTTAATTGATCACACTCCAGCATCTGTAGATCGGTACATAAAAGATGGACGCTCATCTAAAGCAAATCGTTGCTACGTAAGTTATTAGAACCAGATTCAATAAATATATAACATGTATGATTAAAGGGGAGTTAGCAATATCAGATTTTATGCCTTCTGAAGAGAAATGTTTTGA
>JBAQLI010000082.1:0-16507 GCA_049301735.1 Candidatus Methanoperedens sp. | reverse complement strand
TTATAAAAGATAACACATTAAATAATGTAATATATTAATTCTATAAACATTTTATGAAATTTAAAAATCAAGACGCTGCGAGGCATAATTAATTAGAGAAAACTCTAAATGTAAAGGTACGGAATGTGGGGTTTAAAACCTTTTGATTATTTGTTATTTCAATGGAGGTTTTGAAAGATTGATTAAATTAGATGTGACGTAGGATCTTATTTCAAATTAGCCCTCTTTTTTTAATGGTTGGATTCTGCTTAATCCATGAACGTTTGTAATATATGAAAATTTATTATTTAGGTTTTATATATCATGTTGCGGTTTAGTTTTTTTCCGTTCTTTCAGTCCACAGGTCTGATAAGGTATAAATAGTTGTATGTATTATAATACGTACATAATGAAACGCAAAGAATTAGGAGAAGCAAGTGTGCGAAGAAACTATGCATTCAGTCAGCGCACAATTGAAAACTTGAAATGGCTCATAGACCACAGGATATACAGAAATGAGACCGAAGCCATTGATCTTGCAATTGAACGCATGCGGACTATGTATGAAATAACTGAGGAAGCGTCAAAACTGTCAATTTCAAAACATCAAGAGGATACAAAAACGTCCAAATGAGTTAAGGTGGACGAGATTTAATCGTAATTTAAACTCTGACGACCTCATGCATGTAAACAATGAGTAATAATGCGGGGTTACATGTTCCCGCGAAGCACACTCCCTGACTCTGGGCGAATGCCCAGACACCATATTCTCGCAGGAATATTCCTCAGGCATTAGAAAGGGTCTGGGGAATCTGTCCCCAGCGCACATTCAAGAAGAAAAAGATTCTACATCTGCAGAGGATAAAGAATCGTATGGAGTATATAGAAAAAGGTTTGCGGTCTCAGCATGAGGATTTGTACTCGCTCCAGGGGCATCCCTGCCCCTTCATGGGGCAAGGAGTATAAATCACCGTGGGCTGCGGCGCCAGCCATGATGGCCGATGCTGGTAATGCGGGTTCGTCACCCACATAACCATAATTAAATTCCTCAACCAGTGCAGGTGGCGACTTGTTGGAGAATATTGACCTCAGCCGGGTTCATCCTTGTCCTTTCGATCACAAAAGTAACCACTTTCTCGATCCTTGATAGGGAATTAAGAAGTTCTCTGAAACTATAACTTTCTATATATTCTTTGACATTGCCGAGAGGGATCTTATAGCCCATCAAATAACCAATTACTGCAGCGCTGAACTCTGCTATTACTTCCTGATCCTTCTTCTGGCCGGGCTTCAGGCCGTTAAGCCTGTCATCTACTGCATGGCTGATCTCGTGGAGAAATACCTCGATATCAGGACTGGCAAGCTTGATATTTTTATTAAGAAGGTTGTATGATCCGTAGGATGTCCCACAGAACCGGACAGGCACAACCTTCAGATCGAGCTCCTGAATGATGCCATTGAACTCGCAGGGAATATTGAATTTGTAATCTTCTGTTATCAGCGGCGCTCCTTCTGTGTCCTTGCTCCTGAAAACAGGGATAGCCCTGAATCCTGCAAGTATTTCTTTTTCAGTCCTCTCAGCCTCACTTAATGCCGTAGGCTTCTCCTCTTTGATCTTCTTGAACACAGGCCCAAGGATATAGAAAGCTTTTGAACCTTTTATTACATGCCTGCCGGCTTCGTGCCATTGTTTGAATCCTCTTGCGTCTTCCGTATCATGCATGAACATCACAATGCGATTAAAGAAACTCCATTTATCAGAGGGGATATTACCGCTTCCTCTGAATACTGCATGTGCGACTTTTTCAAGGTTATCCTCATCGAATATCTTAAGGAGCAGATCCATCGCCTCTTTTACTCGTGGGTTCCTGGTTTCGGGGGCGGTCATTCAGACCACCTCCATAAAAAGGCTCATGTCACGAGCCACAGCGATTTCATGCTTGCAGTTGTGGTTTTTCGCATCAGGGCAGGAACAAATAATATCCTGCCCCCTGATCTGTACTCTGTACCTGTGGCCGTTCTTGCCGTTTACGGCCTCGAAGTAATCAAAGCGGTTCAAAACCCTGATCCCGGCAGATTTGGCGAGTCTTTTCAGGGTGTCCGTATCCCTGACATTTTCGAAGCTTTGATCTTTTCTCATCATAGCCTCACCCCTTCTGCTTCAAGCTGCCGCTCGATTTCCCTGCACCCCTCTGCCCATTCCTCCCATGCCTTATTACCCTCAACCGTGAAGGGGTTGTATTGTGGCGCGCTGGCTGCTTTCTGGCTCAGCAGCTTTTTCAGTTCCTCTATCTTTGCCATCTCCGAAGAGGAGATAGATTTAATTCTCTGTGCGTTGTTTTCCATACTGCTTATTCCTCCGTACAGGAATGAGCCGCGCCTCTGGGTGTTTGCAGCACCGCAGGGGCAATTCTGCTCTTTTCCTTAATGCTTAATACGCATGCATATTATTTAAACTAAAGCATACCAAATCCCTTTAGAAAGTGCATGCAAAGTATTAATATAAATGCATACAATATAAGATTGAGGTATCAGTAATAAATGACTACTAAAAGCATCAGGCTCGACGAGGAAACATATGATAAACTCAAGGCAATACAGGACCGCTATGAAGATTTGACTTTTTCCCAGATACTTGATTTTCTAATTGAATCAAAAGTGGATATGAAAAAGCTGGAAAAGGTTTCAAAATAATCATGATGGCGGCGAGCAGGTGAACAGCTTCAAACCTTCAGGAGCTATGTCTTTTTTCTTCCGGCGCACAGCGAGTGGAGGGCAGGAGCAACGCGGTTTTTTTAAGTCTCTTCTCTTTGCGCTCAATTCGATATAAGTAAATTCGTAAACACACGAGCAAGCACGGGCGCATAACTAAAAACATCGCGAAGCGCGTGGAGATAGAGGTATCCAGGGAGGTTAGAGCCTGACCCTGCCACAAAAAACAACATAAGCCAAAGCAACCATTCATGACCACTAAAAACCTGTGCGCCCTCAATACGTAGAGGAACATTCAAAAGAGTATATCCGTGGTGTCATCGCCTGCCCTGCCAGATAGATAAACGACGAATGAGATTATGATGGCTCGTCGCCGTGCGATTTTTTGCCGCAGCAAAAAACCCTTCAGGGCGAGCCTTCATTATCTCAGGCGTCGATGACGTTTGGCAGGAGCAGGCAGCAACACGGATATTTACTTTTTGCGTGAACGGAGTACATAATAGACCTGCGCACCCGTCGTAATTAGCAGCTTCAACCATTAGAGACGTAAAGCAGCGACATTATGCAGTTCGTAGGGTCGCCCAGCCTCAACCTTTCAACGAGGGCTTGTTGTGCCGCAGCGCGCTTATGTTTCGGATTTCGAGGTCTGATGTCGGCTTGAGATTTTTTACTATCTTTTCTTTTAAACTTGCAGGGGTTCGAGCCGCAGCGAGAACTGCCGATGTCCGAAGCGAAGCGGAGGGCTGAGGCAGCGTAAGCCCCAGCGGAGCGAAGCGACAAATATACTGAAGTCCGACCTCGGGGGCGGTCACAAGACCCTTATCCCGGCTGCCCCAGATACGATAACTCCCTGCCCTTCCTCTTGTCATGATCACGCGCGCCCATTCTCAGTTAACCGTTACAACCTGAAAATATGACAGGATGACCGATGCCGACGACTCTCTGGAGCGAGAGCGTAAGAGTGTCGCCTAGACAGCAGCGACAATGACTGCAAGGCAGCAGCTGTGCCTTAGCGAACGTAGCATAGCGGAGTAGAAATCGGGACGATACCCTAAAATATCATCCGGCGTTTGTGGAGGAGTTAACTTTTCGAGATGCTTTTTCGATTTGTCACAAACCGCCATTCGATCATTAAGCGCCTTGTGTTTGCTTTAAAACAATATCTATATCAATCTCATATATCCTGTAGCCGGCTACTTTTGAATAGCTCAACGCTTCTTCAAGGTCAATGAGCGCATCTTTAAGATATCCGTGTTGAGCGTTCCATCTACCTCGCCCCAGAAGCGCCTCAATCAGCACTGCTCGATGAGTGAGATTCCGTGCGATTTTAAGAGCTTCATCATAATGTTCTTTTGCACTCTTCAATTCGGATCTGGCATCAATATCCCCAAGGACGCGATGGCACTGGCTTCGGATCTCTGTCAATTGCTTGTCTTTTGCATATTTTAGGTTCTCTTCTGTAATTTGTTTAGCATACCCTGCATCACCTATTTGCTGCAGATGATCGGCATGATATATTCCCCACAGGTCACGCAGGTAATGCATCTTCGGATTATTTGTATGCGCTAATTCTTCTGCCTGTTTGAACATTAAACTCGCGCCATGCTTATCTCCAGTCAAATGCATTGCCCATGCCTTATAGCTTAAACAGCAAATCGTAAGTTGGGGAGTTCCCATGGCTGCATTCTGAACCCCCCACATCTCATGATCTAACGAACAGCAATCTCCCCAACGATCCTTTGTTTTCCGATAATACTCCAAAGATTGATCGGCATATTTTATGCTGGCATTGAGATTTCCGAGGTGAATATATAACTCTGACAGGAGCTGGCTGGTTTTGCCAGCATTGAATAAGTCTTCTGTTTCAAGAGAGATCCCGCAACTTTTTTCATACATGAACAATGCCTGCTGCAAACGACCTACTGTCATCAAACATAAACCCAGAGATCTTATGAGATATGCTTTATCCTGGGAATTAATAATTAATGGCTCTTTTGAAAAGTCACTGTTAGGGAAGAATTCAAGCATTAGAGCCAAATCTGTTTCGTATGCACCCAGTTGATATAATAAAATTCCTTGTTTCTGGTCTATCCTGTCTAAATAAATTTTGTACCCATCCTCATATTCCCCTGCTCTGCAAGAATGGTATACAGCCTCTATAAGGGGTTTGAGATCATCTATTGTAGGACTCTCGACATGGGGTAAACTTCCTGCAATAGTAAGATAGTAGTCTTTGATACACCTATGAACTGTTTGAGCACGAGAAATCTCATTAAGGTCTTCAATATAGTGTGCACGGATTAGCGGATGTGCTGTATAGCTATGTGATTGCGGATCAAAACGAAGAAGGCTGTACTCTACCAGGCATTTGAGCATGGCATTAAAGGCGGATTCGTCCAGTGCCGCGATAGGGGAATTGAGAGCATTTGCGCTTATTTTCCTTCTGAATACCGGTTCAAATGCAGATTCTTTGACAGGTGTTCGGAATGCACTAAAAATTGATAGAAAGGCGCGTTCAGGATCCTTTAAATGCTCGTCATAATATCGGAACAATTGGTTGATAGGTTCATATGGTCCCTTAGCCGTTGGTGGAGGGATCTTATTCATTAAAGCAATGTTCCCATTATATTCTTTAACCAGCAAAGTGCCAAGCAGATTGAGGGTAAGAGCATGCCCGTCCCATTCAGTCACAACCTTATTAAGTTCTTCATCTTTTCCTTTGACACCCAACTTTCGTAACAACGTTCGCCCGTCTTCTGGGCTGAGACGATCAACATTATGATATATATACGTCGTATAATTACCCAGATCGACTAAAGGAATGCGGCTTGTGATCAAACATAATGATTTGATATCCTTCTTTGCAGCAACATATCCCAGGAAATCGCGCAGGGCCTCGCTCTCCAATTGCCCGTACTGGTCGCCATTCTGATATTGCATCACCTCCAGTCCATCCAGAATAAAAATATAACTGCCGTTACGCAGCATTGATGCAATTAATTCTACTCTTATTGCTGGTGATGTGTACTCATTTAGTAAATCAGAGTTTCCGCCGCTCAGGTAGTAAAGCGCTGCTTCAAAAAATTCATCAACATTACGCTTGTCATCAAATGTCCACCAGAATACACCGTCGGGATGCTTTGCAGGATCTGTATCCTTTATCAGGTGGTCATCAATCAACTCATGTAACCATTGTCGGGCCAGACTACTTTTTCCTTCTCCACCAAAACCAATAAGCCCGACTACATGATGTTTAGATATATACCAATCATTGCTAATATTCTTCATCAAATCATCACGCCCAACCCATACTGACAGCAGCAGCGGCGCGTTATTAAAGGCAAAAACCAGTTTATATATGTTTAACTTACCATTCTCCATTTTCATGATGAAATCATTAGTTCTGAGGCCGCAGATTATCAGAACTGCTTTCATTTTTTCAAGATTAATACCAAAAGAAAGCGAGTTCTTTAAATCAAAGAAGTTAATTGTTCTATTTTCATCGCTTTTCTGAATTTGTGCTGTCTTTATCCAATCCACATTAAAATTCTTTATAAGAAATTCTATGAGTAGCTTAATTTCATTTCCGATAACTTCGTCCCAACTAAACAAATACTCTGACTTAGTTACTAAAGCTTTCTTTGCTACATTGTTATCGATTTTTGGCTGTGGAGCAGATCGACGTGGATATGATCCAGACTGAATGAACAATTTAATCGGATCAAAGGTGAGAATTTTCGCATTCACTGCCCAGGCAAGATCACGGTTTTTGGTAGATTCGGGATAATCCCAGATCTCTGAAACGATTCCAACGACGAGGTTCCTTGTTTTATCAAGTACCGCAGATCCACTCATCCCATGATTGATATCATTTGATTTCAACTCCACTGGATCGGACAGAAGGTTTCTGGTTGGTGGAGGCTCGATCTCGCCTTGAATTTCTCCGCTGGCATATCCACAATTATACTCATCTACCCTCCTGTATCCGTAACTTTGAAACGGATTACCTCCTGAATCTCTTGGATCTCCAAAATGAGCGATTTTCTCCTCTGATAAAGGCGGTGGGCTACCAATAAGTTGCAGTATGACAATATCATCGTGGTACTCGGTAAAATGGCCAGCGACAGTTGCTCGTCTTTCTAATTTTTCTCCAGTGCATGCAAGGGGGAAGGTAATACCCACTTCAGCACCTTTGGCATCCGTTAAGTTCACACCCGCATCTTCCACGACATGCTTACAGGTAACGATTTCCCCATTAACCGAAACAACGATTCCCGTACCGACAATGTCATTAGTTCGTGAATGACGGATTTGAACTGTGAAGTCGCGCAGATTCTGGAGACGGACTTTATCGCTCATAACTTTTTTATTTATGCTCCCATGTCAACTTGACATTTATACTGGCTTCCATTCCGGCTTTAGCAATCATTGCACCCATTTCAGCATCAAACTTTAAACCGAATTCAACTTCAACTTGATCTGGTTTAACTGCAAGTACTTCAATCATCGAATTAACACGCATCGCCATGTTATGAATAGTATTCATCGAGCTATCCAGCGCTTTACTGGATTTTTCGAGGATGTCTTCAGTGCCTAAACTAACTTGTTTAAGACCACCCCTGGGAGTCAATTCGACTACGATCGGAGCGTTTTTATCTATAATAAATGCACCCATTTTTTATCTCCATTTTTCAAAAAAATTAAAGATTATTTATGATCATGATGTACCAAGATATTAAGCTTTTTCATTTGTTGGTTCTGTAAAGTCTGCGTTTGCTAATGTTAATGTCCAGATATCTTCACAACGATAGATTCGATTTCTGAGAATGAAATCGCGCTCAAAAATACCTATATAGATTAATAATATGTAAAACTCTCAAAATGATCGCAAAGGGCCGCCGCCAATGTGATCCTGATCGCCACACAGCATGCCATGATCAAAAGAAATTCTCTCTACATCAACAATACCAGGCACCCGATTTTGAATTTAGTCCAGAAGCAATCAATCATATTTGAATTTACTCCAACATGTCTATAGACACTAACGATGCCGACACCGGCGACTGTCCGAGCACCCGGCGCAGGACTGTCGCCAGGACAGCAGCGACAATGACCGCAAGGCGAGAGCCGTGCCTGAGTGAACGCAGCGTAGCGGAGTGAGCGAAGGATGCGGTGATTGGAGCGTACGGATAACCATAGCAACCGTGATTCACTCGAGAAAAGTTTATAAATATCTATAATCATTGTAGTATTTGTGATTGAATCAGGGATATATCTTACAGAAAATAGAAAAAGCCTTTCCAGGACAGAATCCTATCTACTTTCGAAACTGTCAGAGGAAGGAAGGGAAATTTTTACTGCAAAAGATGCAGCTGATGTTCTAAAAAAATCTTACGTACAATCCCGAAAAATAATAAGTAACCTTAAGGCTAAAAGATGGATTGAAAAAATAGAAGCGGGAAAATATCTTATAATGCCATTATCCGCAGGCGTTAAGCCAAAATATACGGAACATGAGTTCGTGATCGGGTCAAAGCTTATCGAACCTTATTATATCGCGTACTGGAGCGCATTGAATTATTATCACCTGACCGAGCAGATACCTTTTTCTGTTTTCATTGCAACCACAAGGAGAAAGAGCAACAGGAAAATATTGGATGTGAATTATCTTTTTGTAACATTATCCAAAAAGAAGTTCTTTGGCTATACAACAGTGAACATTGCCGGAAAAAACATCTTGATGTCAGAGAAGGAAAAGACCATCGCAGACTGCCTTGACCATCCTGAGTATTGCGGTGATATAACTGAAGTTGCAAAGTCTTTGAAAGCCGAAGTTTTGTCTTTTGCAAAGATGGTGGATCATGCAAAAAAGATGGGAAATGCAACAATACTGAAAAGGCTTGGATATTTGTCAGAAATCCTGGATATAAAACTGGATGAAGAATTAAAGAAAAACATGCTGGAAAATATTTCTAAAGGGTATTCAGTTCTCGACCCGGCCATAAAATCAAGAAAGGGAAAATATAATGAAAAATGGAAGCTATTGATAAACAGAAAAATAGGTGAAGAGCTTTGATAACTGCAGATGAAGTAAAGAAAACAACAAGGAACAAAGGATTTCCAGCAGGAGTTGTAGAAAAGGATTACGCTCTGACCTGGCTTCTTTATGGAGTATATTTTTGCAGTTACGGTCGTGGTTTTGCCTGTGTCGGCGCCTGCGAGGATCAGCTGGGGGGCTTGGGTGTGCTTGATGGCTTCAAGCTGGCGAGGTTTTAGGGATGAGAGGAGAGTATCAAACATATTTATATCGACCTTGATTATAATTATTCTCAATTCAATGCAAGTGACTTATACACGGCATCAATCGGATCCTCATAAAAAGATATCTGGAATTTACTAAATAAATCAGGAGGTACTGCTGCGATTTTTGGCGCTGCAGATATTGGAATTATAACTTTCTTTGCCCCAGCATCCAGACAAACCTGAAGGAGTTCAGATAAATTTTCTATATTACTGATAGAACCGCCAATGGTAATTGTACCCAATACCACGGTTTGTTCTTGCAGGGGCTTCTCCAAAGCGCCCGAACATAAACTGAGGAAAGCTGCTAAGGCAAGATCATCGGACATTCCCGAACCCGTCATATCCTGAACATTTAAATGGTAATCTTTTTCTTTGGTAGATATTCCTTGACTTACAGATTTTGCATTAGCTTTGAAATAGTTAAACGCGGTTTGAATCGCTTCTTTCGCTTTTAGACTTGAACCGATACCTGACTTTTCATATTTCCCACTGCCTGTAACAACCTGCAACTCTATCTTATAAATACCGATCTTGCCCGAACCCGCTCCCGATACTGCAAAGACCTGTCCTGGTTTTGTCATCCCTGCAGGAATGATCTTATTCCCACCGCTTTCGTGAACCGTTACGAAATGCTCTGAAAGATCTTCATTATCTATATATGAGAAATTTACATCGAAAAATTCTATGCCACCAATTTTTTTCAACTGCTCTTTTACCCTTCTTCTGCCTACCAACGAATATTCAAGTATCTCCCTAGCTTGCTCTTTAGATATGTTCTCATCAGGATATATGAGTTTCATTAAGCCAGAATATGTTTTTTTCACTGCAATAACGTCTCTCTGGTTCAGATTATTTCCAAGCTTGAAGTAATTGAACATATTGTCACTAAATGACCTTTTTCTCATTTCTCTTAAGAATTCAGCAAAATAATCCACTATAAAACCAAATCTGTCCGTGAAGTGTTCAGGTCGAAACTTTGGAACCTCCCATCCCGGCAAGTAATAGTGGATCCTGTCAAAAAAAGCACTATCATTGTTCATGGCTTCGGGGAATGGTGCGAAAAGATGAAATGTTTTGAGCAATGACGATATACTCTGATTAACATTACCAACGAATACAACAGATGCGTATGCATTTATCTGGTCTTTTCCCCTGGCAAATGAACCAGATGCCATGTAATCTTTGAGTATCTGGATCCCGTCCTTGTCTTTGAACCTTATCCCTGCAACCTCATCGAAAGCAACAACATCCCACATTCCAACGAGTCCTACCTGTCTTGTACTCATGTTATAGAATAGATTTGCTACTGTAGTTTGTCCTCCAGATATCAATATTGTGTTGGGGGAGATTTCCTTATAAACATGAGATTTTCCTGTGCTTCTGGGTCCGAGTTCAACCATGTTATAATTATTTTCAATAAGAGGCACAAGACGTTCCAGTAAATGCCATTTGACAGGATATTCCAGTTGTGTGGGCTCCATTCCGATAGTTCTAATTAAGACGTCGATCCATTCCTCTTTTGTGAAATTTTTCCTCTTTTCTATGAAATCGTTAATATTTACATTGGGTATCTGTATGGGTTTTAAGCTGGAGATCACAAATGGGGAAGGAGAAGATTCATTTGAATATTCCATCTTGATGATGCACCAGATACCACCACCAAGCAATTTATCATATTTTTTTACATACTCTGGATCAACTTCCACTTTCATGATGCCCAGATTCGAAAACAGTGCTTCATATACATCCCGTGTTTCATTTAGCCGGACTGTGACTTTGTCGATTATTGTATAGTATCCAGTCTCTCGTATTTTGGATTTTATTAGTTCAGCTTCATCAGGTCGTACATAGTTTTCGGATAATATCTTTTTTACTTTCTTGACACCTTCCTGAATGAGTTCTTCATCATCGGTGGCACAGTTTGATCCCAACAGGTACTCCAGAACATAAACAGGGACGTTGTGACCGACCTTCATAAGTTTGGTGAGATCTTTTCTTACAACTTTTCCCGGAAAATTGGTGTTCAATTTAATATCAATCTCAGTGCCTGAATCTATTTCCGCCATATTTATTTACCTTTCTTGTTTGTTTTATTCATATTGATAATTTGATATATTAGAAATCATCTGTTATCAGAATGTCTACTTCAACAGGTATTGGTTCAATTATCTCTCTTTGAATGGATTTAAGATCTTCATCTATTGCTTTTAGAGTGTATGTTTGGTTCTTGATATCACTGCTAAGGGTCAAAATGACTTCCTGGATCCTTTCTTCTGGTTCATCTGAAGTACTGTTAAAAATGACCAGTTTTTCATCACTTACCTTTCGTCCATCACTATCTATCAATGATATCTTGCAGCTTAGTGGCTCACGTTTATCGGTTACTTTTCCGGTTTGTAGTAATCTTATCTTAAAAGGGCTACTGGTGATTTTTTTATGAGAATCAAGGACAGTGATCTCCACTTTGCCATGTTCTATCCCTTTCCTATCAAGGTCTGAATCATAGCGGTTGTGATTATAGATAAGCACAGGTATTACTATCTCCTGCAAGGATGCGCCGCCATGGACATAATTTACTCCTCCACCCTGGGATTTGAAACGCAGGTCTGCAAGCGGTATGTATAGATGCATCTTCTTTTCAGAATAAACGGTTGGTGCCATACTGAATTTGTGTGTGTTTTTTATCACCAGGTCCTGCTCACTTATGATAAAACGCTTGTTCGAATCGATTATCCTGTTCTTGTCAAAATCCTGCATCTCAAGCTTATCAACGTTTTCGAGATGTTCCCTCTTATAGATGAAACCATGGTCCGAAGTAATAATTACCTTTGTCACATTGAGTGATCTACCCAGACTATTGACCATTTTGTCAATATCCTGAATAGTGGAATCGACCGCATCGAAGACTCCGTGTTCTGATTGTTTATTATCTCCTGTGTCATCTATCTTGTTATGATAGATATATATCACTCTTTTTCCTTTGATCTTATCTCTGGCATCGTCTCTTTTCAGTTGCATGAGATCGTCGAACTTGAATGCTATAGAATCTGGAAAACTTTTTGTCAGGATCTTTTCCCTGTTTTCTGTTCCATCTGAGTCAATCCCATCAACAAAGACGTGCCCATTACTATACTCAAGTTTATTGTTTGGCAAAAGGCTTGCCATTCCGAGTTTTGTATATGATGGAAGAGAGCCTGCCATTGCTTTTAATTCCAGCGTCCCTTTTGTACTTTTATTGAGGACATCTTTTAATTCGAAAGCGCTCTCATAGCGTAATCCATCAGAAATAATGACCGCAACCTTATCTCTGTCATTCTTTCGAATGATATTGTCTATGTAGATTTTGTAGAATATATTCTGTTTATCTATGAGTTCTATGTTCCATGTATTTTCAAGCTCTGAATTTATCAGATCACTCCATCTAGTGAGAAGTCTATCAATTATCCTATTATATAGGTTTTCAACTTTCTCCTTAATGTCTTTCTTTAGAATCTCTTTTTCACTGTCCCTGTCATAGTGATAATAGAATTTGCGATAATAATAATCGATTTGGAAGTACCTGCTCGTATATCCTTTAAAAAGTTCATTCAAGTTTTGCTCTTTGAAACCCTCCCTTTCAATCTCTTCTGAGAATTCATGGAGCTTGATAGCATTTTCAAGAGCACAGAATATGTTCTGATGAACACCATACCAATGTTTTGTTTTTCGTCTTTCTATCCATTCAAGGTATTTTTCGAAATTTGCGCCGCTTTCATTTAATCCTGTAACGATGTTTCGGATGATGTTTTTGTCAAAAATATCGACCGATTCAGCTTCTATGTAATCTTTTACTTCATATTTATTCAAGAGTGATCGCAAGCTAATTTCAAGCTTCTTTTCATCTTCCTGGAGCAATTGAACGCAGTAGTCATCGAATTTCTTTGAATCATTTGAATGATCCATCCATCCTCTTATGAATATCTCACATTCGTTGCTCGATTTGTTGATATATTGTTCATAGGATTTCAGAGTGACTTTTGTATTTCTGGAAATGTGGGTTATGATAAAACTCAGGAATAACTTCTTCAGGGTTGGGTGTTCTGATGAATAACCAAAATGACTGATGATCATGCCCCAGAATTCTTCTTCAAGCCCGAATCTCTGGATTTCACCCCATATTTTGTTTTCGTCTTCTTTGAGTGAACCCATAAGCAGGTTTCGGACAATCTCTTTCTGGTCGGTAGTTGAAGAACCAGAGAGTACTGCTAGCATTCCTGATACGAATTTCTCTTCTCTCCAATCCTTCTGGTAGAACTTCTTAAAATCGGAAACCCTCTTTTTATTATCAAAGAATTTAGAATATTTTTCAAGGAATTTATCAAGATAGAAATCTTCAATGCCAAACTCACATTTGATATCTGATATCTTACTGTTCTCGAATTTTGAGGAATAAAGCTGTATATCAAGAAGCCAGTTGCATTTATGTTCTCGTTCCGCAGCAGGTGAATAAATAAGATAACTTGATGTTGTATCATCGTGCTCAAGGAGTTTTTTTGTCTCGAATAAGTTATTGTTCAAGCTGTGCGTTTTTATGCCTTTTTCAGCAAGAGCAGATTTGATGGACTCAAGACCTTCAGCATCCGCGGTCTTATCCCTGTCATACCAGAAGACGATCTTTCTTTTTTCATACTCATCCTTTACTTCAAACTTTTTGAGTATACTCTGGATTGTCTTTTCAGTGTTTAGCATATCAAACAAAATCTCGATAAGGTCCTTTTTTACCACAATGTTGACATGGAAGCGTTACTCCATATGTACATTTATTACATCTTTCGCAGTGCCATTCTCTCCAGTCTCTGCACTTTTTACATATTTCACAATGCCATGTACAATCATCCTGAGCTACATCATTCAAGCAAAATGAAAACCAGTACTCTGTACTGCATCCTTTGCATTCATACTTCTTTAATAAATCTTTCAATTTGACGCTTTCACAACCACATGGCAATTCATGTTCCTCATCTAATTCTTCCTGTGATAGATTCTTAACACTGTTAATATTTTGAAGTGCACATATTGAATACTTTTCCAAATCTATACCATTAAGCGGATTCTTGCATTCAACACATCCACATTTATCATCACATGGTTCTTGATTTTTGTAACAGGAACACCGGCTATTTATGCATCCTGATTTACAGTTACAAGTAAACTTCTTTTCCATTTCTATGACTCCTTAATCTTTTTTTTCTAACTCATCAAGACTTGCTTGCAGCGAATATCTTTTCAATTCTAATGTAGCGACTTGAATTTTTAACATCTTTAATTCTTTGATGGTCTGTGCCAGCTCTTTTTTGATTTTTTTCATCTTTAGGTAGTTGCTGCCATGTTTTTCATCTACAAATGCTTCCACTTCACTACGGATCAGCCTCAAAAATGGATTCCCAAATACATTATTTTCCTGGTAGTGTAACTTGCCACCTCTAATACCCTCAATAATTTCTTCCTGTGTGAGTCCGAATTCTTTTCTAGCGGACTTATCACTAAGAGTAGCACCCTTCTTGATCCAGGTGGATTTTGGGACTTCAACTTCCATCATATTTATATCCTTTTATTATCAATGTCTGGCGTCTTTGACGTTCCAAAACATCACAAGCCGTGTGATGATTTTGCGAAATCCCATCCAACCAATCAAACAGCTCGCCGTTTTGAGGCTGATCATCGGTCACCGAACCTTGCCAACTGTTATCAGTATCCGTATTCATTCCACTCCTACCTCCTGTTTTGTTGCCAATAGTGCTTTACCTTTAGTCGTTAGGCGATATTTCTGGGTCGGACTTTTTTGTGACTCGGGTTGTGTCATCTCGACAAATCTTGCCTGAATGGCTGGTTGCAGATAATCGTAAAGAAATGTGGGGCGGTGGTTCAAGCCCACACATTTCATTGCCTCACGTCCTCCGAGTGGTCCATGTTGCAAGCATATGAGCAAACGCCGTACTTGTTCGCTTACTTGTTCGCTTACTTGTTCGCTTACTTGTTCGCCTACTTGTTCGCCTACTTGTTCTGTTACGCTCTTGGAAATTTCAGTCTTCATGGATTTTGCCAGATAGACGGTAAAGCGGATACGCATTCCGATCTCTTCGATTGAAGGTTCTGGCAGTTTTTGTTCTTTCGCTTCTTCAAAAATACGGCAAACTCCGCTGCCCCATTGCTCGATGAGATTCAATTCTCTAAAAACACGGGCGATTACACGGTTGCGTATTTTGGATACGCCTTGCTTTACATCTTCGATGGTCAAGCCCGGCATCAGTATACCGGGATTTTCGATTTCCACCCTGTCGTCATAGATGGCAACCCTCAACGGCGCACCCATCTGAGAATAATCGGCATGCACTATGGCATTAATAACCGCTTCGCGCACTATGGGCAGGGGAATATTCCATACATCACGGCGGCGGATATGCGAAAGGTCTGCCCCGCGCATGGCGTGTTTTTTAATAAACTCAATAATACGTTCAACGGCAATAGGCAGATGCTCGTGAATCTCTATGTGATCAAAAATCACGCTTTTTGTCGTGCCGGCAAAACGACCACATTGAATCCATGCATCAGGATAATACTCTTCACGTTCTTTCCCGAAAAGCAGCATACCTCCGATGGTTGGGACAAGTCTTCCCTGTGTCTGCGTGATTATTTTTAACGTAAGCAGCTCTTTTTCATTCAAGTCGCGCTGTCCTTTAAAAAGCGCCTTTGCCGCCGCGATGTCCAGTGCATCTACGCTTAGTTCTGGTATGGGCATTTCATCAAATGTGGTGCCCTGGGCTGTGCGTTTGAGTTCTTCAATAAGTGATCGGTCAGCTTTTCGGTTAGTGGAACCCAGTCGAACATAGGCCCCATCCAGTGGACCTTCATTTTTCAGCCAATGTGGACGAGAACCGCTGGGATACACTTCCACAGATAACAAACTTTTATCCTGCCAGGCTATCAGTTCCACATTTGGCACCAATCGTGGCTCGATACTTTCCGCGATCAAATTGCATAAGCGTTCTTCTTCATCCAGAGGATTTTCGATACCTGAAACCTCTCTGGTTCCATCTTCCACCCCGATCAGTAAGCGCCCTCCAGCTGAGTTAGCAAAAGCCACCAGCGTTTTGAGTATGTTTTTGGGTGAGGAGAGATTGCGCTTGAACTCCAGCGTTTTGCCTTCTGGCATGGTGATTATTTGAGTTATAGGGGGATTCATGTCATAGTTCCTCATTTATATCGGATGGCCCCTTTGTGACCCCATTGGCCCCATTATGACCCTTTAGGACATAAGCTGTTACGGATTCTGGAAGTTCTGCCTTCATGCAATACTGCTGTATCTTTTCAATTTCAGGGATGAGCCTGAGTTCAGTGCTTTGAGAAATCTGGTTTACCCACTGGTTGATGGTTTCTTTTCCGATATTTAGTCCTTTGATATTGTTTTTATCGGATACACCTATGAAAATAACACCGCCTCTTGTGTTGGCAAAAGCTACTAAGGATTCAATGC
>JBAQLI010000081.1:0-3253 GCA_049301735.1 Candidatus Methanoperedens sp. | reverse complement strand
CGAGACATCAGTTGAGCCTGTTCCCCAGGGAACAAATCATGCCGCAGTGTCGCTTGATATTGATATTCTAGCTCATCCGGGTTTTATTACTCTTGAAGACGCCCGGACCGCAAAGGAAAACGGAATATGTCTTGAGATCACATCAAGAAACGGCCACAACAGGACGAATGGTCATGTAGCAAGGATCGCGCAGGAAATTGGCGCAGACCTTATCGTAGATACGGATTCACATTCGCCGTATGATCTGATTAACGATGAAACAGCATTTAAGATCGCTATGGGGGCTGGTCTTGATGAAAAAGGCGCGAAAAAAGCAACGGTCACGAATCCATCGAAATTGATAAAAAACCTTTAATTCATCTCCCCTTTTGCCCTATATAAAGCTGTTCGACCCTTTCTATTGAATCAGCGTCTTCTATTGATTTATCGGTTCTCACATTGACAAGCCTTGGAAAACGAAGCGCATATCCTGATCCATAATTAGGGCTTTTCTGGATTTCCTCAAAAGCCACTTCAAAAACAATTTTTGGCTCAATATCCACGTGAATTCCATTTTCTGAAATTATCAGGTCCTTGAATAATTTTGTGAGGTCTTCCAGTTGTTCATCTGTAATACCTGTCGCTACCCGTCCAATTGGAAGGAATTTTTCAGTGTCAGGATCACGGCAGGCCAGTAAATACGAACCAATGAATTTAGTTCGTCTTCCTTCCCCCCATTCTCCCCCGATAACAACAAGATCAAGTGTCTCCATGATGGGTTTTAATTTGAGCCAGTTCTTTCCCCGTTTTCCGGGAGAATAGGATGATCCGGGATTTTTAAGCATTACACCTTCATGCCCCGCAGCAAGCGCTTCATGATAAATACGTTCAACAACTGCCGGATCGTCGGTTATTATCTGTTTTGCAACAACACTCTTATCACAAACTTCCTCAAGCTTTTCCCGCCTCTTGATCAATGGAATATCGATAAGACTATCACCATTTAGATAAAGGATATCAAAAAGATTAAGGTACAAAGGGATTTCAATTGCAGTGGTTGAGACATCATATTTCCTGCGAAAGCGCTTGAGTATTTCCTGGAATGGCTTCGGCCTGTTATCTTTTCCGATAGCTACGGCTTCACCATCAAGAATAACACAATTTGTCAATACATTTGTTCTTATGGATTTTACAAGATCCGGCAACGAAGACGTAACGTCCTCAAGTTTTCGTGAATATATCGTAATGTCATTTTCGTTCTTATGGATCTGGACGCGTGCGCCGTCATATTTCCATTCCACTGCTACAGGCCCCATTTCTTTTATAGTTTCATTAATACCAGGACCAATTTGCGCAAGCATCATTCTCAGTGGGCGGTTAATCATAACTCCAAGCTTAATAAGTCCCTCTTTTCCTTCTTTTTTTGCGGTAATTGCGACAAGACCTAGATCATTTGTCAGCAAAATTCCACGCTCGACAAGTTCAGAAGGTACACCAAATGCCTCTGCTATTGCATTTCGAACTATCCCTTCACCCACGCCGATACGCATCTCCTCGATCGATAAACGTGAAAGATAAACGATTTCTGTGGGTTTGGCCTGGCTGAATAGATACTGGAGATTTTTTATTTTAGCGTCCTGTGAACCTTTTCCACTCAATTCCGATATCTTTTCAAACCGTAGATATACTTCTTTGATGGAAAGCTGCTCGCCTTCGGAAAAGAAACTGAGATGGGTTTTGCCGCACAGGATCGCTTTTTCTAAAGCCAGTCCTACATCCCCTGTTTCTTTGATAAGTTCTTCAATTCGTTTTACTGGCAATGATGATGTTCTGGATATTGCTGAGTATAGAAGATTGGGGCCAAGGCCAAGTTCTTTATTGCTCCATACAGGGAACACATGCCCCATAATGAAACGTGTAACAATCGGAAGCTCCTCATCACTTACTTCTTTAAGGAAATTCGAAACATTCGTGGTAATCTCAAGAGAACCCGAAATATGTTCTATCACGCTGCATACTTTTGCAAAATCTTCAAAATAAGTCATATTAATAAAATAACATAAAATTAAAAATAACAAAAAATAAAAGGGTTTTGGCCCTTTTATTTATTATTTAGTCGCGTTTGCCAATGCGGCTGCATGAATGACTCCGATGTCAGTTCCATGGCAGTTCGTGCAATATTTAGCTCTTGAAAGGTGGACTGTTATGAGATTGCCGAAGCTTGGTTTAAGTGGCTCGGGCGGTGGAGCATGGCAATTTTCACAGACTGAATAATGGCCAGGTCCATCTGCAGATTTATCAACGACAGGTATCTTTGGCGGGGAACCATGACAGGTATTACAATCCAGACCAACTGTTCCTGGGCCAATATGGATATTATGCACCTGGCTTCCATGGCATGTCACACAGAGCTTTCCTCCATTTACATGGGGTGGTAAGTTTTGCGGGTCTGTATGGCATAATTCGCATTTGATCGTATCAACTTTTGCCGGAGCTGTTACTACGGCAGAAGTTCCTGCCGGGGCTGGTGTTCCTGGTGTTCCTGCTGCTACAGGTGTTGTCACTTTTGCCGTTGGCACAGGAGTTGTTCCATTTACTGCTCCGTTTTTACCAGGGGTAATCTTACCACCCAGGATATAATAACCACCGGCTGCAATCAGGATGACGGCTACCACGATCACAATAAGAATAGGAACCTTCGAATCTTTATTATTCATTATATAATCACCACGCTAATTAGGGTATTATATAGTTTTAAATGTTTTGGTTTATATCCCTTTTAATTATATTTGGGTTCAGGTTTTTTTAAGAATTTTCTATCAAAGACGGTTTTTCCTTCATAATCTATCCTGGTTATCCTGTGGTATGGAATATATGCATCTTCCATAATTCCCTGAAGAACCAGAAATGACTTTTCAATACTCTTTATCATGCTGCCGTTTACTACTTTTATATCTCCCGGAGCACCCCTGTGGATATAATAAATTATACATTTTGAAAGATCGAATCTCCATTTTATCTCATTAAATATATCCCTCGGATGTTTAGATCGGAACATAAAATAAAATCTCAATAGAATCTCTTTACATGAGATTATGACAGGCGGTAAGATAAGGGTAAGTTTTGGAACTAAATATGATAAAATTATTGTGACTATTCAGATCCCCTCCCAAATATCCCATAACATAATCAGTTCATTATAAAAAATTGACTTCATTTTTTATTCTGCTATATTCGGAATAAATGCTTTTCCGCTAAAAACATCCATAATAGC
>JBAQLI010000080.1:0-15041 GCA_049301735.1 Candidatus Methanoperedens sp. | reverse complement strand
CGACCCTTTTTCGCATTCAACGATTAATATTTTACTTAAGTACATTTAAAATAGAAATTTCAAATCGAGATGTAAAGACTATACACTTAAATTAAAATTTATAAGAGTTAAGGGTACGGAATGTGGGTTTTATATTTCTCTTTTGATGAGATAGCTTTTGACCTGAAAAATGTGCTTGAGAGCTACCAGAAAATCATCCTGAACAGGACTTTTGACGAAACAAGTGAAAGCATTTATATCTTTCTTGATGAAATACAAAAAGTATCTGATTGGGAGAACAAGCTCAAAACATATTATGACCTGTATCCGAACATCAAGTTCTTCACTTCAGGCTCAGCTTCAGTTGCATTACGAAAAAAATCAAGTGAAAGTCTTGCAGGAAGAGTACTGGATTTTCTCCTGAAACCGCTTTCATTTCCCGAATTCCTTGAAATGAATGGGAAGGATGTTACCAAAATAAAGGAAAATCCGGATATCTGGAAGCGTGAAATTCTCCCGCTTTTCTACAGGTATATGAAATATGGCATGTTCCCTGAGCTTGTCAATGAAGAAGATGAGGAATTCGCAAGAAAATATATTTTAAATAATATTATAGAGCGAATAATCTATAAAGATCTGCCTGAAGAGTTTGAAATCAAAGATGTGGAACTTCTTAAGAATTTGATATATCTATTGGGAAAAAATCCTGGAATGATCGTAAATTTCAGGGAAATTTCCAAGAATCTCGGAAAAGACCAGAGAACTATTGCAAATTACTTCGAATATCTGGAATTCGGTTTATTGATAAGATTTATTTTCAACTATCGTGGAAGTCCGATGGCAAGTCTTCGGAAAATGAAAAAGGTATATTTATCTACCCCGAATATCGCATTCGCTTTCAATCAGGACATGGACAGGATATTTCCATTTTTACTGGAAAATATTATTGCCATACAGACCGATGCAAAATTCTTTTATAGAAATGGTTTTGAAATTGATTTCGTAATTCCGGATAATAATGAACTGATAGCAATAGAGGTCAAGAAAACTGAAAAAGATATAAAGCAAATAAGAAGATTCAGGGAAGAATTTAAAGGCAGAATCAAAAAAGCCATAATAATCGACCTTGAAAAGGAAGGGGTTGTTGAAGATATCGAAATAATCCCTGCTTGGAAGTTCCTATTAAATTAGCAAGGATTTCCTGTTGTCGGAGATAAAGGGGGCGTTGCGGAAACATCGGAGGGGATGATGCTTGCCGCGGATGTTGAGGGCGCAGTGCTGCTGATGCCGGAGAAAGAGGTAAAGGAAGGGACGAAGGTGAAGTGAAAAATCCAGATTAGATTTTCCGCTTTACCTGTATACTATTCACCTTTCTCATGACCTTTCTCTTTATGCTGTTTCAGAACCGTTCTTGCAGCCACTTCCTTAGCCCGTTTCCCATAGCGACCCGATTCTTCAGCCGATTCTTTGATATGTTCGTATTCGCGTTGTTCTTTCTCGCCTACACCAGCAACATGTTCCTTTTCTGGCTTATCCTCTGATTTCTTTTTATCCATAACGTTCACTCCCATTTTTCCTTATAAATTAATTAATCTCTTTAGTATTAAAGCGTTTCCAGGGTGCACTGTGCATTAATTGAAGAAAGAGATTGGATAGGAAATGCTACAATTTTGGCATACAGCTTGAGACAATGCGCTGTTACCCGATTCATTAATATTATTTTTCTAAAACCTCCTTTAACGTAAAGGGAAAGGGCGGGCACCCTTTTATTATTTTATCAAAAAACATACCCTCCTTGCAGCAGTTTCCGAATGCAATTTTAACTGCATCGCTGCTGCCGCTCCCTTCAACAACTGAACCCAGATAAATTTCCACATTATCCGGTAAGTCTTTCTCAAGAAACTGGCATGACAATAACAGGGCATTCATACATGAGCTGCATGCATTTATATTATAAATCCTGAACCCGTTGGGGATAATATTTTCCATTTCTACTTTTTTAAAGCAGTACTTTACATCCTCTATTCTTTCATCAACCAGCTCAATCTTATCCAAATCAATTTTATTTTCCTCGATGTAATATTTCAAATGCTTTACTTCCTCCAGTTCATAGCCCATCAGCAGGCTACCGATATAATCAACCTCCGCGCAGTTGCCCCCGGCAACCAGTAGGTTCAGGCTTACGATGTCCCCACCCTTGGGACCCATTCTTTCCATGCATGAGATACAATCAATAATATTCAATCCAGGTTTTATGGTATTATTCAAATCTACAATTGCCTTATCCAGGCCGACCTCGTGAAAGTGCCTTTTTTCATCCCTTACCAGCAGGCCTTTTAAATTTTTCAAAGCCAGTGTTATGCCTGTTGCATAGTGAACCTTCATAACAGGTATATTTATAATTTTATCCGCTTCAAACACTTCCCTGGCAATCTTAAGCTTTTCAAGCTCCAGAGGCTTCCTGACCTCAACCTCCACTATTTCGGATCTATTAAGATTTATTAATTTGATGTCATATTTTTTAGCCAGTTCAACGTACCCGCTCTTGTTGAAATACATATCTGTCATCTGCTGGTTCCCAAAGGTGGATTCGGCAATAACAATGTTTTTCACCTTGAAATCCAGTAATAACTGGATTAGTGCTTCTACAAGTTCAATATTAGTTATGCCCTCGGTGCCGTTCAAATTAGGCTTCAGCATGACTCTTTCATCACTGCTGATATAGCTTTCCAGACCTCCTATGAGATCCAGCGCCTCTTGCAGGCTGCTTTTTATTCCTTCACTTGTCCTTACTATGCTGACCTTGCCCATATTTCCCTTAAACATCCCCTTATTAAATATCTTTGTGTATAATCAGCTCATTGGTGTAGAATTGTAACTTAAAAAATAGTGTATTTATTTAGTCAGAAGATATCGAAATCCCTGCATGGAAGCTCCTATTAAATTACAGGAATTTTCCATTATCGGAGATAAAGGGGGCGTTGCGGAAACATCGGAGGGGATGGATGCGATGCCGCTGCCCCATTAACAATATAAATCTCATTCCTTATAAATATTTTCCATGATCATATTATCATAATCAAAATTGTGGACATCACATTCCAAATTTCTTCATCATTTTCTGCATGTTGAATTTTCCGCCGCCACTCATACCTTTCATAGTTTTCTGCATCATTTTGTGGTATTTCAGAAGTTCCCTTACCTCATCATATTTCGTTCCCGACCCCCGCGCTATCCGTGTGATCCTTGGGCTGTTGATGTGTTTCGGGTCTTCAAGCTCTTTGTCGGTCATGGAATCCATGATGTACTTGTATTTTTTCATTTTTTCCTGGGTAACGGCAAACATATCATCAGAGACCTTCATTCCCAGTTTTCCTAGCGGTATCATGGACATGACCTGCTTAAGAGGGCCCATTTTGTTCACTGCTTCCATCTGCTTGTACATATCTTTAAGAGTGAATTTCCCGCTGAGCATTGATTCCATATCAAAATCTTCTGCTTTGAGAGTCTCCTCGGCTTTTTCAAGCAGGGATTTGAGATCCCCCATTCCAAGGAGGCGTGAAATGAACCTGTCAGCTTCAAACCTCTCAAGGTCATCAGGAGTTTCACCAACCCCGATAAAAGCAATAGATGAATCCGTATCAGAAACAGCGGATAAAGCGCCCCCACCTTTGGCTGTTCCGTCAAGCTTTGTTATGATAACACCGGTTATCCCGATAGATGAATTGAAAGCTTTTGCCTGGTCGCTTGCAAGCTGACCCATGGCCGCATCAAGAACAAGGAACTTGTGATCCGGTTTTGCAGCCTGATGAATATTCTCCATTTCCTTAATAAGGTCTGTTTCAAGGGCATGCCTTCCGGCAGTATCTATTATTTTAACATCGAATTTTTCAATTGCCTTGAGGCCGCGCTGTACGATACCAACAGCATCTTTCACATCTTTTTCCCCATAGAAAAAAACTCCGCTCTTTTCGCACAGGGTCTTTAACTGGTCATAAGCTCCAAGCCTGAAATTGTCTGCGCATATGACAGCCGTTTTCAATCCTTTTCTCTGGAAATAGCGGGCAAGTTTAGCAGTCGTTGTGGTTTTTCCGCTTCCTTGAAGCCCCACCATCATTATTACCTGGGGCGCAAGCTTGATGTTTGCGCTTTTTCCAAGGATATTTATCAATTCCTGGTAAACGATGCGTATTACATGCTCTCTTGGATTCATACCGCTTGGCGGTTCTTCCTTGAGTGAGCGCTGTTTTATTTTCTGGGACAGCGCCATTACATGCTTTACATTCACATCCGCCTGCAGCATGGCACGCTGAATATCCCTAACTACATCGTCCACTAACTTTTCATCGATCCGGCCTGCGCCGACTAATTTTTTAAGGGCATCCTGAAGCGAGCCCCCAAGTTTATCCAGTACCATATTTCCTTTCCATTTTGAAGATTATCATATTAAGCCTTGATTTTAGTTAAAGTATTGCATGATTTGAAGGATAGATATATAATAATTCCGATTGTTACAGATAGTGTATGAGTATAGAGTACACAGGAATTAATAAAGAGACTGTAGCAGGAGAGATAAAGAATTATCTTGATTCCTGTCCTGAAGATACGGTATTTAAGATGGTTATTAATTCAAAGAGGGGTTATCTTCGGATAAAAATTAAGAATGCAAGTAAGAACCGCCTGAAAACATTGATCGGGAAATTAAGAAGAAAAAAGCCCGGCCCTTAATATCAAATATGGAGGATGTCGATTCCGATATCCCCCAAAGCATATATTATTCTTAACAAAAACTATTCAAACAGGGCAAACAACTATAGGCTATGAAGAATGAGATTATAATAGGCATGAGTGGAGCCTCAGGTATCCAGTATGGAATACGCATACTTGAAGCCCTAAAACAAATGAAAGGTTTTGAAACTCATCTGGTCATTTCTGAATCCGCAAAGCAACTTATAAAAATTGAGACTGATTATTCGGTCAAAGATGTGGAATATCTGGGTGATAACGTTTATGACGATCATGATTTCACAGCACCGATAGCAAGCGGATCACACAGGTCAAGGGGAATGATAATTGCGCCATCCAGCATGAAAACCCTTGCTTCAATTGCCAGCGGGATGTCTGATACATTAATATCCAGAGCCGCCGACTGCTGCCTGAAAGAAAAGCGCCCGCTGATAATCATGGCCAGGGAAACGCCTCTGAATCTAATCCATATTGAAAATATGAAAAAAGCAATGGAAGCCGGCGCTTCCATCCTTCCTGCATGCCCGGCCTTCTATCCCAAACCCAAAACCATTGATGATATTATTGATTTTATGGCAGGACGTGCCCTGGACTTACTTCATATTGAGCATAATTTATACAAGCGGTGGCGAGAATGACTTTTCGGGGATTCATTGAACAATTAAGATCAGAAGGCAAACTCACTGAGATAAAAAAACCTCTTTCGCCAGTTTATGAGGTTTCTGCCATTGCCGGAAAAGAGCCCACACTTTATACTGATGTCAATGGGTCAAAACTTATCATGAACATCCTGTCATCAAGGGAACTTCTGGCTGAAGCTCTGGGAGTAGCGCCTGATAAAATCATAGAACATCTTTCATCCTGCCAGCCGGATGGAGAGGTAAAGCTTGTCAGGGATTCGCCAACAAGAGAAGTAATTGAAAAACCTGACCTGTACAGGCTCCCTATCCTTACGCATTTTGAAGGAGACGGCGCCCCGTATATCACTGCGGGTGTTGTAGTTTCGGAATATGAGGGTTTGATGAACGCCTCCATCCACAGGCTAAGGGTCGTCGGGAAAGACCGGCTGGCTGCGCGGCTTGTTGAATTCAGGCACACTTATAATCTTCATAAAAAAGCTGCTGAAAAAGGAGAGCCGCTCCCGATCGCGATAGTTATCGGAATAGACCCAGTTACGCTGTTTGCTATCTCGACACGCGTTCCTGAAGGAAAGGAGTACAATTATGCGGCAGCGCTTGCTGGCGAGCCGCTTGAGGTAATTGAGCTGGAAAACGGGATAAAGGTGCCGCATGCTGAAATCGTACTTGAAGGATACATACATCCAACAGAAATTGTGGATGAAGGCCCGTTCGTGGATATAAGCGGCACTTATGACATTGTGAGGAAGCAGCCTGTGATATATATTACTAAAATATTGCACAGGCGCGACCCTATTTACCATGCGCTTCTTCCCGCAGGGAGTGAGCATCATATATTGATGGGGATTCCTTATGAGCCCCTGATCTTTAATGAAGTAAAGAAAGTGGCAGATGTCAGGAATGTTATTATGACCCCTGGAGGATGCTATTATTTCCATGCTGCAGTGCAGATACATAAAACAAATGATGATGAGCCCAAAAAAGCTATTGATGCCACATTTGCAGCGCACAGGAGCCTGAAACATGTAGTAATAGTAGATGATGACATCAATATTTTTGATCCGAACGATATCGAGTTTGCAATCGCTACAAGGGTAAAAGGGGATGATGACATCTATATCTACCCGAATGTTAGGGGCAGCACGCTTGATCCGCGCTCTGAGAATGGAATAGGGACGAAAGTGGGAATTGATGCAACGATGGATTTGAGTAAGAAATGGAAGTTTGAGCGCGCAAAGAGGCCCAGAGTAAAGAAAGACGATTAACTGGCCCGCGCACGCTGTCTGTCCATCCCCGGTCTTGTATGTCATTCCTGCATTCTAAAATTTCAATGGAAAATCCTGATTTTAAAATATTAAATAATAATTATTATAACTATTAGCATTTTTTTTTCTGAATAAATATATAAATCGTGGAGTTGTGATTAAATATTGCCCTGAGGGGCAAAAAAACAGGAGAGAATATAAATGAAAACAGAAAGAAAGATTAACCCAAAAAAAGATGAAGAACAAAAAGTAGCAGAACAGATGTTTAAGAAAGCACGTCTGTGGGCCTGGTAAGTAGAAATTAATATGTACTGGAGTAAATCTGTTGCATTACTGAAGTTATGCAACACTCCAGCTACAATATATTCCCCCTTTCCTCTGTTTGCCATATCGCTTTTCTTAATATCGCACAAAGAGTTATCAATTTATAATTTTCCAGTTTTGTTTGCTGGAATAGTTGTTTCATGGCTTTTAGCCTTTCCTTCTAATTTATGGAACCATTGCAATGATTTAAAGGAAGATATAGCGGGAGGGAAAAAAACGATCCTGACTCAGGACATCTCGATGCAGAAGAAAGCTCTTTTTATCTCAGTACTGCTTTATGTTTGTTCTTTGCTCTTTGTTTATTATTTATCTATTGAATTTAAACGACCAATTTATCTGTATGCTTTAATCTGGGTTATTACTACATGGTGGTATTCAGATAATTTGATCCTCAAAAAATTGATAGGTTTCAGATTGAAAGACCATTATCTAGGTGAGTTAGCTGCTTATAGTATCGCGATGCCCATGTACACTTTGAGCATCTGGCTTGTATATTCGGATTTAAATTTAAAAGGACTGTTGATTACTTTAGCGGTTTTCTTCTTCAGCGTATCGGCGTTGCTATTAAAGGATTTAAAAGATATATCCGGGGATATGAAAGCTGGCCTGAAAACTTTCGGGGTTGTTTTCCTTCCATCTCAACTTGTTCGGTACTCCTGTTACTTTATGGTGTTATATTATTTGGCTATATTGAATCTAATTACTCTAAACTCCTATGGTATTCTGGTTATTACGATCCCGTTTGTTTATTTTTTAAAAAATACATTTATTCCTATGTATAAAAAAGACTGGGCTTTAGGAATCGGAGATTTTCAAGCACTTAAGCATATGGGTAACTCGATATATGCATCCTTTATTTTTTTGGGACTGAGCGCCTTTATTTAAATTTCCAGGCAACTACTTGTCCCTGCACCCATGAAAAAAGTATTATTGTGGGTTTCCGATAAATAATTTCTTAACCTGAATTCAGGTGGAATGTAAGCTGAAGAAGGTGCTGACATAATCCCAAAATAGTTATTACCTAATAATTTATTTACTTTATCCTTGTATTCTAAAGTTTTCTTCCCGAATGCTGAGACCGCTCCAACATCCATAGAGAAATAAACAAATCTGCCATCATCATATTTCAAATTATTCAAACATGAAATGAAAGCATCAAATTTATCATCAATATTTTCATATACAAGGGCAACATCTTCCGAATAATCTGAAATATCCATGAAAAAAGGAAATAATTCAAACGGAAAATAAGATCCTATTCCAAGCAGAAACGCTCCATTTGTCTGTTTATTTATAAATAATAGCTCATAAGGCATTTGAACTTTAAAATCTCCTTTATCGAGATGCTCATGTAATTCTTTTTCTTTTTCGCCTGAAATATATATTAAATTTTTTACAGCCTCTACTGGCGGCTTACCGTCTAGGGAGATTAATATGTTTTTTTCAAACTTTGCTTTAAATTTCTTGATAATTTTAAATTCATTACTTACAATATCTCCGGTTTCTTTAAAATTTTTCCCTTTCTGGGGAAAAATATCATCATAAACAGCATTTATATCCTTTTTCTCTAAAGTCAATGCGGCAATACCGCCACCTATATCCTCGAAGTTAGAAAAGATATTAGGAGAATTGAATCTAACCTGTGTATGCATTACATTCATACCTATAATTGGAACTTTATAATTTGTTTGCTTTGCGAACAGGTTTAAAATCGGTGAGGATTGATAGAAAATATTTTCTCTATCGCAGTATTCAGAAAATTTACCTGCATATTCTTTCTGCATTTCTAAATTAGCTGTCCTAGATTTTTTGCTATAATAAAATCCGTTTGCGAAAAACTTGGCGAACTTGATAGCATTTGGTATATGTATCATCGGAAAATGCAGCACAATAACCCCATGTTCACATTTTACCCTTTTTGCAAGTTTCTTTGCAGACTCAATTATGCCCTTTCCTTTGATCGCATCCACCCGTATCCTGGCACCAGCGTCTTCACATAGCACCAGCGCCGCACCGTCAGCCCTTATGTCATCGGGGTAGATCATGCCATCTACGGAGGCGCCTATTTGCGGAATATCACCATATTCATCATTTAATATATCCAGCATCGACTGGTATTTGCCGTGATACTTTAAAGTTGAATAAAATAAAGCGAGATCAGGCTTAAAATCCAGCTTCTCATCAGCCTGTTCAATTATATCGAATACTGCCTCTTTAGGGCTCTTTTTATTGCTGAATAGAGTGATGGATTTCGTTTTTTCACCTCTTGATTGTTTTTTATTTATGATTATATTTATAAGGATATAAATCTTTCTATATGATACGTATCATGATTAGTATATTAATTTAATGTTAATGTCCAGAGAACCAGTTGAGACTAAGCGGATATTAACTGCTTAAGTTACATATTTCAACAATAAGAATAATACTCAAGCTACACCGATTATATTTAAAGTGATATTATGGGAAAGCACAATGCCAATAAACGGGAGGCCTGAATGTACCTTACACCCGTTGAAGAAAAAATCTTTAACGGAGAGAGCGGACCCACATACCAGAAAGCCATCGAGATCCTCGCCGCCCTTGGCGACATTTACGGTGCAGACAGGCTTATTCCTATAAAAAGCGCGCAGATCGCAGGTGTTTCGTATAAAACCATAGGCGATGCCGGTCTTGAATGGATATCCGACCTTAAAGGAAAAGTGGTAGTGCCATCGATCCTCAATCCCGCAGGCATGGACCTGGAATGCTGGAGAGAGATGGGAATAAGCGAGGATTTTGCATACAAACAGCAGGAAATAATCAAAGCCTATGAGGCTCTCGGCGTCAGGACAGAATGCTCCTGCGCCCCGTATAATATCTATAATGATCTTGCAAGCTTTGGCGACCATGTGGCATGGAGCGAGTCATCAGCTATTTCTTATGCCAACTCTGTGATTGGCGCGCGAACCAACAGGGAAGGCGGCCCAAGCGCTCTCTCGGCAGCTCTCCTCGGTAAAACGCCGAATTACGGCTTCCACCTGGATGAGAACAGGCGTCCGGTCATTCTCATCGAAGTAGAGCCAGAGCTTTATGATTCGGATTATGGCGCGCTGGGATATATTGTGGGTGAGATGATCGGCGATAAAGTCCCGGTTTTTGATCTGAATACCATCCCTACAAAAGATGAACTCAGATCCCTCGGAGCTGCGATGGCAGCTTCAGGTTCTGTGGCGCTGTATCACGTTCGCGGGGTTACGATGGAATCAAGCAAATATGAGCTGCCTCTCGAAAAAATAACAATTGAAGAACAGCAGATAAAAGAAATTTATAAAATGGGCGAACCTGACCTCATAGCTTTCGGATGCCCCCACAGCAGTGTTGATGAACTTGAAAAACTGGCGCGACTCCTTGATGGAAAAAAGGTGAAAAAGGAAGTATGGATATGCACATCGCGCACCTTGAAGAACAGGAATCCTGAATTGATAAAGAGGATCGAGAAAAGCGGGGCAAAGGTTTTTTGTGATACCTGTATGGTGGTGTCCCCGGCAAGTGAAAAGTTCAAATGCATGATGGTGAATTCAGGGAAAGCGCATAAGTATGTGCCAAACCTTTGCGGGGTAAAAAGTATACTGGCAAGGACGGAAGATTGTATCAGGGCAGCTGTGAGCGAATAATAATAAAAAACTGTATTTATAAGGTAATAATTTTGTTGAAGAAAGATTCTCCATTTTCGTTATTTATGTTTTGTTTCTTGTTTCAAAGATAGATTTAATTAGAATAACATCCAGATAAAAGAATTTAATCATGGTGCAGTGATTTTTTTATGCAAACAAATAGTAAAAGTAAAGCTGAAATTTTTGAAAAAATAGCAAAAGGAATACAGACTTTTCCATATCAGATGCAATTAGAAGTGCTGGACTTTATTGGCTATCTAAAAAGTAAGTTAGAAATAGAAAATGCAAGGATGGAAGAAATAGAGTGGTCAAACCTCTCTCTAGAAAATGCTTTGAAAGATATAGATGAGCCTGAGGAAGAGTATAGTGAAGCAGATTTAAAAGAGAAGTGGTTATGAAAAAAGCAGGGCAGATCGTTTTAATTAAATTTCCACAAACTGATCTAAAGGGAGTTAAGCTTCGCCCTGCATTGCTAATTGCGCCTTTACCCGGTAAATATGGTGATTGGCTCGTATGCATGATTTCAACACAAATAAATCAAGCTATAAATAATTTTGATGAGATCTTATACGAAGATTCAAATGACTTTGTTCTATCAGGCTTAAAAAAAGCAAGTGTAATTCGTATTAGCAGATTGTCCATAATCACAGAGGACATACTTCTTGGTAATACAGGTGAAATTGCGAATGAACGTTTACATCGCATCAAACTAAAAATTGCTAAATGGATTTCAAATTAATTAAACTTATAAACTATGCTTTACGCTATTGAAACATCTGGTATAACAAAGCGCTTTGATGATGTGAATGCAGTAAATAAGATAAGCATCTCTGTAAAACCCGGGGAATTATTCGGGCTGCTCGGTCCGAACGGTGCAGGGAAAACGACATTGATAAGCATGCTTTCAACGATGATAGAACCATCAGGAGGAAGCGCTCTTGTCTGGGGTTATAATGTAATGAAAGATGCTGATGCTGTGCGGCAGAATATCGGTGTGGTTTTCCAGGATACAACTCTTGATGACAGGCTTACAGGCAGGGAGAATCTTGACCTGCACGGCAGGCTCTATGGGCTTGATGGAAAGACGAGGAAAGAGCGCATCAAAGAAGTGCTATCTCTTGTTGAGCTTACCGAAAGGGCTGATGCCATTGTCAAAACTTACTCCGGTGGGATGATGAGGCGCCTTGAGATCGCACGCGGGCTCATGCATCATCCTCATGTCCTGTTCCTTGATGAACCCACGCTCGGGCTTGATCCACAGACGCGTATGCATATCTGGGATTACATAAAAAAATTAAATAAAGAAGAAGGCGTAACCATATTGCTTACTACGCATTATATGGAAGAAGCTGACAAATTGTGCGACCGGATAGCAATAATCGATAATGGTGAGATCGTTGCTCTTGACACTCCGCAGAATCTGAAAAACTCACTTGGTGGGGATGTAATAACACTCGGGCTTGAAAATCCCGGTGATGTCGATAAGTTATGCAATTCTTACCAGAAAGACGGATGTGCCAGTATAATTACCCAGAATCAAAATGAAGTTTTTATTACAGTCAATAATGGTGAACTCCAGATCCCCCATATACTCCTGCTTGCTTCACAGGCCGGAATACCTATAATTTCAGTGAGTCTCAGGAAACCTACGCTTGACGATGTATTTATTCACTATACTGGCCGTGCGATAAGGGATAAGGAAGTAAGCGTGATGGAAGAGGTAGGGTACAAAATGAGATCGAGGAGGAAATGATGACATTAGACCGGGCGGCTCAGACTGTTTATACCATGTGGCTGCGCGAGATGATACGATTCTCCCGTTCAAAATCACGTATAATAGGGGCGCTTGCAACACCTCTTTTTTTCCTCGTGATACTTGGCACGGGTTTTAGTTCAGCTTTCCAGGTTAGAGGTGGCGGAACATTCGATAAGAGCTATCTGGCTCCGGGTCTTATCGGGATGTCCGTACTTTTTGCTTCATTGATGGGAGGTGTATCCATTATCTGGGACCGTGAATTCGGTTTCTTGAAGGAAATATTGATCGCCCCTGTAAGCCGATTTTTTGTCTCATTAGGGAAAGCAATAGGCGGTGTCACGACAGCAATGATACAGGGCATATTGATACTGATCATTGCAAGGCTTATTGGTATCCATTATGTATCATTCTGGGGAGTCCTTGCAGCTATCGCAGTTATGTTCATTTCAGGCATAGGTTTTATAGGTCTGGGGATCGCGATCGCTTCAAAGATCGAAAGCCATGAAGGTTTCCAGATGGTGATGAGTTTCCTCACAATGCCTCTTGTTTTATTAAGCGGGGCATTTTTCCCGATTTCGAACCTTCCTGCCTGGCTAAAGACCCTTGTATACCTGAATCCCCTGACTTATGGTGTTGAAGCCCTGCGCTATTGCCTTCTTGGCAATTCCACAATTCCTGTATGGCAAAGCATCATAGTACTTGTAATATTTTCTATGGCTATGATAGCGCTGGGTGGAAAATTGTTCGGGAAGATGAGGGCATGATATGATCCTCCTGTCTGGCGGAACAGGTACGCCCAAGCTCCTTCAGGGCATAAGGAGGATCATTCCTGATGAGGAGATCACTGTAATCGTGAACACAGCAGAAGATATAATAGTCTCAGGCAGCCTTGTTTCACCTGATGTGGATACGATCCTGTATCTTTTTTCAGGAGCGCTTGATATCTCAAAATGGTGGGGTATCAGGAATGACACTTTTCATACTAATAATGCATTAAAAAAAATGGGTATCAATGAAAAGCTTATGCTTGGGGATGCTGACCGAGCTACGTGTATTTTTCGAGATGTGCTTATGCAAAAAGGAGCTTCGTTAACAGAAGCTACACTTTCGCTGTCTGTTGCGCTTGGAATAAAAGCAAAGATACTGCCCATGTGTAATGAAAAAGTGGATACGATGATAAAAACGCCAGAAGGTATCCTGCATTTCCAGGATTTCTGGGTCGGTTCCCGTGGAAATCCGGAGGTTCTTGATGTTGACATTACAGGAATCAAAAAAGCCAGGCTTACAAAAGAGGTATTGGATGCCCTGAAACTTGAGGATAATATAATTATCGGACCCAGCAATCCCATAACAAGCATCGGACCAATACTTGCCCTGAAAGGGATCAGGGAAATCTTAATGACGAAGAAAGTTATCGCTGTAAGCCCTATAATAGGGAATTCCCCGGTTAGCGGTCCTGCCGGGAAATTGATGAGTGCAAAAGGGTATCCGGTGTCATCAAATGGGGTTGCCCGATGTTATGGGGATATTCTTGACATTATGGTTATTGACGATAGGGATACTGCAAAAGGGGATACTGCAAAAGGGGATACTGCAAAAGAACCGGATTTTAGCCTGAAAACAGTGAGGTTTGATACAATAATGACGTCTGTTGAAAAAAGTGAAAAACTGGCAAGAAATATTCTCAAATTATTTCAGGATATTTGATAAATTTCGTGGATCGTTACGGGATATTCGATAACAGAACAAGTCCCCTGTCAGTCAGCCTGTAATTATCTCCCTCAACTTTGAGATAATTTCCTTTAATAAAGAAATCGATCTGGAAATTTAACATGGCTTCATCCACACCAACTTCTTTTTTCAATTCATTCTTTGTTTTCCCGAATACTCCTATTGTTTTTATCATCTTTCGCCTGACAGGATGTTCAAGCGCCTTTACCATGAGGGCATGGTCATCTACTTTTGCTTCGCGTACCGTAGGTTTGCGCTCAAGCATTGCTTCCAGATCATCATCACTTATTTCTGGCATGGTCACCCACAGTATCAATTATCTTTACAAAAGGCATCTAAATCACAATTACTGTATTGTCTTGCAATAATAATAAAACCCTGCCCACAATTGATAACCACAATCCTTATATAACTTTACACTCATCGTAAAATAGAATGAACTCGAAGAAATGGATATTTGTATTGATTATTCTCTTTGTCCTGCTTTCAGGATGTTTGAACGCCAGATCAGGTGATACTGCAGGTAATATTTCAAATGAAAAGATTCCTGAACCAAAACAGATAACGTTACAGGGATTGACTTTCAACACAGAAGTTGAACCAGCACTCCTTTTAGCAAAAACACAGGGAAAGCCGTTATTTGTATATGCAAGGTCTGAATATTGCGGGGCATGCAAACAATTCGAATCTGAAACCTTCACTAACGAGACTGTGATCGAAAAATTGAACAAGAACTTCATATTGGTCTCGATAGATGTGGATAATCAAAAAACAGAAACCAGGAATTTTAAAATACGCGCTACTCCGACTGAAATATTCCTTGATTCAAATGGAACTGAAATAAAAAGATTACTTGGATACAGGACAAATCAAACGTTCCTTGATGAAATAAATAAAATTGTAAAATAAAGGAGGCATGAAAATGAAGCCTGAAAAGAAAATAAAT
>JBAQLI010000079.1:0-10766 GCA_049301735.1 Candidatus Methanoperedens sp. | reverse complement strand
GCCATTCCATTAAAGCTCGTATCTGTTACATTAGCATTTAGAGCTTTTATGGTTATGGTTATGGTCTTTCCTTTCAGTACAGCAGTTTTACTGGGTGTTAACTCAAAGGATGTTACATTTGGTTGCGACGGCTGTGATGATACTGTAACATTTGCACTTCCTGTGATATTGCCACTTGCTGCACTTACCATTGCGGTTCCTGCTCCTACTGCCTTGAACGCGGCTGTTGCGGTTCCGTCTGCGCCTGTTATTGCTGTCTCAGGAGATATAGTTCCAACAGCGGTATCATTACTTGTGAAGGTTATATTGATTCCCGCTATCAGAGTTCCATTTTGGTCCAATGCTGTTGCATTGAATACCTGATTGTTTCCAACATTCATCATGGCAGTTGACGGTGAAACTGTTATTGTTGTCAGATTTTGTGGTGGTTTTACTGTTGTTACAGTTACGGTTGCATTTCCTGTTACAGACCCGTTTGTTGCATTTACCAAAGTAGTTCCTGCTGCAACTGCCGTGAATGTGGCTGTTGCGATCCCGTTTGCTCCTGTCACTGCAGTCTCAGGAGATACAGTTCCAACAGTGGTATTGCCACTTGTAAAGGTTATATTGACTCCTGCTATCGGAGCACCATTTTGATCCAATGTTTTTGCATTGAACACCTGATTATTTCCAACACTCACTATGGCAGTTGGCGGTGAAACTGTTATTGCTCTCAATTCTTGAAGAACTCCGGATGCTGTAATCTGTCCCCGGATCTCGCCATTAGGATACTGATTTGTATGGACATTTACATAGGTGTTACCTTTTATCATAGCTTCTAACAGGGCATTGAGAGGTTGTCCTGCCAACGGACCGGAAAGGTTGATCGACGTGATATTTCCTTCAGCAAGGAGCCCGTCGAATCTTCCGGGAATCAATACTGCTGGCGGTACCTCCGGATATAACCACGCAACAACTGGACCATCTACCCCGGCAGGAGCCAGATGTATATGAGCCATGGTTACATTTTCAATATTTTCCACCATAATTTTGTAATGCAGTCTTGTGCCATTATCACTGAGCTCAAAAGTTGCATTGCCTTTTGCAAGGCTGACCACAGGTTGCTGCACGATCTCGTTACTCGATAGGTTGGCTGTGAAATTATTGGATATTGTGAACTGCTTGATCTTGTATATCTTGCCAGTGTTGTTCGTTGGTCCCAGCATCTGCGAGGTCAGAACATACAACTCATGGTCAGCATCCTGTCCAAAGGAGCGCACGAATTCATTGATACGTCCATTGCTGCTCGTGGCAACCCGCAACTCTTTAGTTGACCACATTCCTTCTCCGGAAGAGGGGGGCCTGGCAACGAACAAACTGCCGTTGCCTGCGGTAGGTCCTTTGCTGAAGTCGCCAAAGATATAATTCCCGTTGAACTGCGGAAGCACACTTCCTCTATAAACATATCCGCCAACAACTACTACGCCAATTCCTCCGGGTTGTCCGGCATTCGCATATTCGATAGCTGGATCGATCAGAGGCTGACCATTTGCATCTACATCCGGACAGCTCTGGTTCGAGAGGTTGGGATTATTGGGATCGAAACAATGGGCACCTTCCTTGATGTTCCATCCATAATTTCCACCTTTGGTAACAATATCCACTTCTTCCCAGGCATTCTGCCCCGCGTCGCCGGCGAACAGGGAATGGTTCCCACCAATATCGAATGAAATGTGGAATGGATTTCTGAATCCTAAGGCAAAGATCTCATCAAGCCCATCTTTCCCTACATATGGGTTGTCCGGAGGAATACCATAAGGATCCCCGTTATCAACATCGATACGAAGGATTTTTCCGAGAAGCGTTGAAATATTCTGTCCATTGCCAGGGGGTGGATGGCCAATGGCGAAATCATTCGCTCCACCTCCATCTCCCAGCGGTATATAGAGGTATCCATCAGGTCCGAAGGCGATCTGACCAGCATTGTGATTGGCCTGGGGTTCATCAATCTGAAGCAAAACTCTTTCTGAACTATCATTGGCCCTGTTCTGATTGTCCTGTAAGACCTTGAATTCAGATACAAGACTGGTGTGATTCCAGTTAGAAGGCGCCTGAGCACGCAAGGGCGAACTGTAGTAGACAAAGAAGCGTCCATTTTGCGAAAAGTTAGGATGGAAAGCCAATCCCAGCAGGCCACGCTCATCATTTTGTGGTCTTAATGCCACTATCTTGGACCTGAGGTCAAGAAATGGCTCTTCAATTATCTGTCCGCTTGTATTGATGATTTTGATCAAACCTATCTGGTCGACGATGAACCTCCGTCCCGTTCCATCTTCAGGAGAAACAAGAGCAACTGGAGATGTGAAGTTATCAGCTACAAGTTCAAGCCCGATTCCAATTTCCTCCGTCGGAGGTATGGTTGGAGCCGGAGCGGCTATTACGATCACTTCTCCCTGCATAGTTGGATGGAGCGCACAATGATACTTAAAAGTCCCAGTATCATTGAACATAAATTCAAAAGTGTTTCCCTGATTGAGAGTACCTGAATCAAAGACTCCGGTATCGCTCGTCACAGTGTGTGCATCAACATCATTATTCGTCCAGATTACAGATGTTCCTTTTAATATCGTAATATTTGCTGGATTGAAAGCAAAATTTGTGATGTCAACGCTTTCAACAGGTGGAGATCGTACGATCCAATCCCATTTATGCATATTTGTTCCATTATTATTCGAGGCAACTGCTGTGATATTCCATGTACCCAAGGCAGCACTGGTATTTATGTAAGACGACGCGATAACGTTTGTAGCGTTGGATACTTCAGTGCCGTTGATCTGCCAGGATATATTCACCACCTGGTCAACTATAATGCTGAAGGTTCTATTTTCACCAGCCTGATTATTCACGATTTCAGTGGATGGTACTATACTGATAATATTCGCGCTTCCAGTTCCTGCCAGCGCCAGCAGTAATATCCCTATTCCAATTAAAATATCCATCTTCCCCATGATTATTTCCCTCCCTTATCGATTTATAGTAACTATGTCATGCTGGCATTGAATTAATTATCATGAAAATTGAGTCGTGAAGTACTACAAATTCCCCTGAACCAACACAAACTCGAACTCCTACATATAATAAGTCTTTCCTTACTAATATGTTTTACGGTTACTTATTTTATATTTTATGAGGTTTTATAAACCATTCCCTCCATTCATATCCCCCTTCCCCCGCATTGCCGAAACAATGATCGCAGGCACGGTGATGATCGCAGAAAGAATGAACGCACCCGTTATGCCACTCGTAAAAGCAACCTGTACCGCTATCGGCATACTTCCTCCACCCACGACGAACATGTTCATCATCTGTTCCATGGAGATCGTTCCCATGATCAGGGGAAAGGATAATCCCATGCTCAGGACCATGCCAGCGCTATTGAAAAATGCCCTCATGGAAGAGGCCACACCGCGCCTTTCGGGGGATACGCAGGACATGATGGCACTGGTATTAGGGGGCTGGAAAAGCCCGGAACCGAAACTGTTTATGAACATCCAGACAGCAAGGATCCAGTATGGAGTATCATAATGCATAGTCGCAAGACCCAGGAGACCGACCAGGGATATGACCAGCCCGATCGTGCTTATCATCCTTGAACCATATTTGTCGGAGAGCACACCGCCTATAGGGCCTGTTATTTTTGAATAGGGTAAGATCCATTAGCGTATGGGCTGTTTGTTTTTCCACGCGCAGGAATGCTGCAAAACTGATGATAGCAATAACAAGGCACAGGAGCATTGGAAGTGATACCAGGCCAACAATAAATCCTGCTTGATCATACTCAGAATGCCCATTGCTTTTCCCAGTTCATTACGTTTGAAAGCATCAGTTACTATTATTGTGCCATTTGCCACAAGCATTGATCCGCCAACAGCCTGAAGCACCCGAAAAGCGATAAGCTGGTTTATGTTTGCAGCAAGACCGCAAAGCAATGAGCCAATTGTGAAAACTGCAAGGCCATAAACGTACAGCTTTTTCCGTCCATGGATATCTGCAAGCCTGCCCCATGCTGGCGCAAGTATTGTGAGAAGAAGCGTATAACTTATCAGTACCCACATTATCCCGAAGAGGTCAGTATTCAGTTTTACCATCATTGTGGGGAGGGCGATTATCAGGGTGCTGGCATTGAGGATACCCACAAGCATTCCCAGGGATGTCACAGAAAGGGCTGTCCATTATATATTACATGAGCATTATGTTATTTGTCGGTATTAATAAAAAATAGGAGTAAATTATGTCAAAAATTTCACATGTAGTAATTATAAAACGTAAAAAAATTACAATATAACCGCCATATTAAGATTCAATCATTTTTCCTTTTTCAAAGTTTGTTTCCCCATCACATCCCTCATCATCTTGATCGAGCACAATTCCCCGCACATGCTGCATGTATCCACATTCTTGCTTCTAGCATGGATCGCTTTTGCTTTATCCGGATCTATTGCATTCCTGAACTGCCCGTTCCAGTCAAGGTCGCGCCGCGAAAGCGCCATCCTGCGATCATGGGTACGCGCCCGTTCCCTCACTCCTTCCTTTGTGAGGTCGGCAGCATGCGCAGCAATTCTTGTGACGATAGTTCCTTCTTTAATATCATCAACACTGGGGAGAGCCAGATGTTCGGCAGGCGTTGTCATGCACAGATAATCCGCCCCGTGCATTCCTGCGACCGTCCCGCCAATGGCGGCGGTAATATGGTCATATCCAGGCGCGATATCAGTGACAAGAGGACCAAGAAGATAAATAGGTGCATTTCCTGTGAGGTGCTTCATTGCAGTCACGGAAAGTCCGATCTCATCAACAGGAACATGACCCGGACCTTCAACAATAGTTTGTACACCCGCTGCCCGTGATCTTTTTACAAGTTCACCAAGGATTATGAATTCCTCGAATTTTGCCCTGTCCGATGCATCGTTTATACAGCCGGGGCGCATGCCATCGCCAAGGCTTATGGTCAATTCGTATTCTCTGGCAATTTCCAGAAGGTAATCATATTCAGAATAAAAAGGATTTTCCATGTTATTATGTTTCATCCATGATATCGTAAAAGCGCCCCCGCGGCTCACAACATCAAGTATCCTGTCGCTGTTTTTCAGGCGCTCAAATGAGGATAATGTCACGCCTGCATGGATCGTGACAAAATCAATCCCATCTTGTGCATGTTTCCTTACTGCATTGAACATGTCATCAGAAGTCATATTCTCAATACTTTCGCCCGCAGCCTGGTATATCGGGACAGAGCCAACAGGAACGCTCACTGAATCCATAATACGCCTGCGGATAAGGTCAAGGTCTCCGCCCGTAGATAAGTCCATTATGGTATCTGCACCGTATTTTTCTGCTGTCAAAGCCTTTTCAACTTCAACTTCAATATCAACATTATCCCTGGATGTACCCACATTGGCGTTGATCTTTGTCTGCATCATTTTACCTATGCCAATCGCCTCTGATCTGCTCTTCAAATTCCGGGGGATGACAATTAATCCCTGTGCAAGGAGTTTTCTTACAGTCCCGGCATCAACCCCTTCTTTTGCCGCTACGCTTTTTATCTCTTTTGTTACTATCCCGGAGTGTGCCATTTCCATTAAAGTTGTCATTTCTTCCTCGAACCGAACATTTTGCGATAAATACTTGTTTCGCGTTTTCCCTTTTTTCGTTCTATTTGCTCTTTGATCTCTTCATGTTGTTGGGGCTGTTCGGTCTTTTTTGTTTCTATTTTTGTTTCGATAATTGTTTTAGCTTTATTAATAATAGCCCTGGGAGATTCGATAATATTCCTTGCATTGTCAATTATCTTCCGGGAATCAATAATTGTCTTTGAATTACCAATAGTGCTTTGAGAATCATTAATGGGTCTTGAAATATCCGTTATTTTTGATTCAATAATCGATCTCGATTTATCATTAATTTCTGTTGATACAACTCTTGTCCCTGGAGTTGGAGTTTGATCAAGGGGATCTTTGACGACTGGAACACTTGCTCCACCGTGTTTGCTTTTTCGCGTCCTTATATCCACAAGAATGGGGCGCTCAATGTAGGTGCTTACGATCATCGCCACACCAGGTGATAGACTTTTGATATCATCTTCAACATCCGAACCTATACCTTCAAGCCCTTTGCTGATGGCCTTCAAGTCATTGGGATTTGTCACTTTCATTATGATCTGGGTATTGCATTGCGAAAGGATATTCTTATCAACACGCGCCGGGCGCTGCGAAACAACCATGAGCCCAAGCCCGAATTTTCTCCCTTCGGAAGCGATCGTTCGAAGAATATCGGTGCTGACAGTTCTTTCAAATCCTTTTTCAGGACAGAAATTATGCGCTTCTTCAATTACAAGCATGCACGGGGGAACGGTATTGAGTTTTCTTGCATCGAAAATATCAGCACATAATTTCGCCACGATCATGGCCTGGAGGTCTGGATTAACGCCCTTCATATCGATTATCGAAGCCCGCCCATCCTGCACAAGCTCGTTGATGGTAGTTGCCTTATCCGCAAGAATCCCGGTTTCCCGAAGCGTTTCAAGCTTATTGATCACATTCCATTTGGCTTTGCTCTTATTCTGTGATACTTCAGATATTATATCTTCAATGGTATAATTCTGTTTTTCAACTTTTAGTTTTGAGACCGCCTCGAACAAAATTCCTGTTTCGTTCTGGGATCGTTCATCCGAGAAAAACTGCGATAATTCCTTTATACTGAGATTAATGCCATTTAACCTGAAAAGAGAATCTGCAGAAGGATTTAGTACCTTATTAGCTGGTGTATAAACGGTTACCTGCGATGCATACCCTTTTGGCGTTATCCCGTACCGTTCAAAAGATGAAGGTTTATCATCATTCGGGAGTTTAAGTGTTGCATATTCCCCATGGGGGTCAATGATCAGAAGTGGAACGCCTTTATCAAGAAGCTCTTCAAGAATTACGCCTCCTGTATAGGATTTACCTGCTCCTGTTTTTGCAAGGATGCTGCAATGTTTCTGCACAAGGTTATTTGCATCAAGATTTACACGAACGGTTTGCCCGTCAAGAAGCCCGATATAGACATCCCCTCGCATAAGTCCAAGCGTTTGTTTTATCAGGACGTCATCTGCCTTGAAGATTTTATCACCTGGACTGAAAGGTGATTTGGGGACGCGAAGCACACCGTCTTTATCCCGCACACCTATTACTGTAGCATCAGCGATAATATGTTCATCCATATCGCCTATTTTTGATGTGCCCTCAGCAGCGTCCACAGCTTCTTCTACTGAGAAATCTTCGCTTGAACTTGTGATCGTTGAGACCTGTGCAAGCGCCCAGCCATCCGATTCATGCCAGACCTTGATATAGTCCGATCTCCTTGTTGCCAGGCTGTCAGAAACAGCAAACCTGAAACTTGTTGAACTTGTCTTTCCGAATATTACGCCTATTGAGTCCTTCGCCATTGTGTATCAAAATTAATTTAAGAGAGTATTATACTTTCTCAATCAAATACTTCCATAAATATTGTTTTTACATGAACTTGATACCCTTCGGCATCTCTCCTACCTTTTCCCTGAACGCCTCAGGCCAATCCTTTTCATCATATCCTTTCTGGGCAAAGAACGTGCTTGCCCATCTCTCCAGGCCAATGCCTGAACAGCCGCTCCATACGTCTTTTCCCGATTGCAGCTTCACATTGAATCCTTTTGGATACTTATCCCCGTTGACGCTCAGGTTCTGGAACTCAAGGTATTCCCCATCCTTTCCCCGGTACGGCAGCGGCGCCTCAAAGTCTATTGTTCCCACACCAGTTTGGCCGGCCAGACCTGTGAGCCCTTCCTGTGCCATGAACCAGGGTGTTACCCATGCCATTCTCCATTCAAGGTCAAGGATATCATTAAAAACATGTTTATAGCATTCCTGCATCTGCTTTGAATGTTCAAGCACCTGCTCTGGCGTGCCAATGAACAGGAGTTCAATCCTGTGGAATTCATCCACTCTTTCCATGCCGTGTATGCCACCGCTCTCGTACCTGTGTGATGTGCCTGAGCGGTCAAACACCTTTACAGGGAAAGATTCATCAGATACGGTCTTTCCCTGCATGAAAGGCCAGAACGAAGGACATTGTGCATAACACATGCCACCAAGAGGCTTATCGATCTTCTCTGCGATAAGGTCAATGGGGACTTCCAGTGTGACCTTGTAATTATCTATAACTTCTTCCCAGAATGCAGGGTCTCTTGTTTTGGGAGGGCAAACGTAGTAGATTTCCGGATATACACCTTTTGCATGTCCCGAATGTTTCCACACGTCCCATGGAACAAGCTTGGGGAAGATCATTTCAACGTAGCCAAGGGGTTTTATGACTTCTTCAAGCACTATCTGTTCAAAAGTCCTGAATATTCGTGTCATCTGGGGACCATGTATCCACTGCCCGCGGCCTGAAGCCCTCTTTATCCAGCCGCGCTTTTCCGCTTCAACCGTGGGATCACCGTTGAATGTCATTTCCTTTTTCGGACTTTCCCAGAGCAGGCTCCAGTGTTCCGTTTTTCCACCAAAGCTTTGCGCTGCGATCTTGTCTTCAATGAGTGAAATTATCCTGTCCGGGATCTTATTTTCAAGCTGCGTTTCACCTACCTCAAGTGAAAGAGTGATCATCCCGTCTTCAAATTCAATTGATTTTACAAAAGGTATTTTTTGCTGGTGCAAAGGTTGTTCTGATGGCATTTTTACAATGAACTCTTCAACATCAACACCTCTTACGCCGATCTTATATGCTTTGCCAATAACGCCAGCAAGAGGCTTCCTGAGCCTTATGAATGCGTCGTGTGCGCGCAGGTACCTGTCTGATTCGATATCAAAGAATATACTGTTATCACGGATTTCCCAGTTTATGATCTTAGCGCCCTTCCCGGCCGGAACGCCCTTTTGTAGGATGGTCGCTTTTGATTCATCGATGAATTTTTCAATTTCTGTTCTTGCAACCGCCGCATCTGCGCTTGTTTTATAGCTGCCTTTTAAATGAAAGTAAGGTTCCATAGTTTCAGTCCCATAAATTATTGATTAGGAGATATTAATTTCTATTTATCGATTCTTATACGATTTCTTCCTTATTTATAACGTGGGGTCAGGGGTGAAGAAGACCACTTGACTTGTCATTTCGAATCTATCCAAATAAACCCTCATGAGACCTTGCCTCATAGTCGAAAACTGACCAGAAAATATATATATGTTTCAATCTTTTCATGGCTGTTTTTAACCTTTTGAAAAAAAGGAATAGCTCAAAGAATGCTAAAGATAAACAAAACTGAAAGTAAAAGGAGAAGAAAAACGATGTCAAGCGAAGACGATAAAATGAAACTCCATTATATGCAGTTAATTACAACAGAAACCGACGGACTGACTGTGAAAACCGTTCATTCTGAAGTACGAGGAGAATCTATGGAGCAGTGTTTCGAATACACTAAAAAATTGCATAGTGGAGAAGTAAAATCAAAGAATTACTGAACTATTACTTTTTTCAATCATCTGTGTGTTGAAAAGGATTTCAGCTATTGTAACCAGTTTTCATAGAAGTATCAGCAAAATTGATTACACTCCTAAATCAGATAATTATATTTATATATTATATACAGTATGCTGTGGTACCGAAAAGTTTAAATCAGATAAAAAGTAATTTCTATTTAATTAAGCGTGGGAGTTTGCTTAATTAATCCTTTAAAAGGGGGTGAAAATATGGCAGAACAAAGAAGCATGGAAGCTGAAGGTAAATTAAAAGAAGCACAAGATAAATTAAAAGAAGCAGAAGCTAAATTAAAAGAGTGCGAAATGAGCCTGAAAAAAGAGAAATAGATAACTTCAGAACAGGAGAAGAATGCCAATAGGTGTAAAAAGTCTCTATTGGTTTCTCTTTTTTTAGAAACGAAAAAACATACTGGTTGACAATCAATAAAGCTTTTGGTTGTGGTTCTTTACGGCTTCTTAATTGTTCATTAAACTTTTTTAACGCTTCCATGCCCCAGAGCCTGCTTAATTTGAAAAAGCAATATTTTCCGTGATATGTGATATGCATTCCCAAACTGCGCTTTTACTTATATCGGCATTGCTTTCGTTTATTCTTGATTTTTACCACATATATACATTTATTTAGAATGAAGATATTTTTTGGGAAAAGATAGTCGGAAACTGACCAAAAAGAATATATATTTTTAATTCCTTCAAGTGTTATATAATGATAATTATCATTAATTCAAAGAATGCATGAAAGATAAACAAAACTGAAAGTAAAAGGAGAACCACCAAATGTCAAGCGAAGACGATAAAATGAAACTCCATTATATGCAGTTAATTACAACAGAAACCGATGGATTGACCGTGAAAACCGTTCATTCTGAAGTACGAGGAGAATCTATGGAGCAGTGTTTCGAATATACTAAAAAATTGCATAGTGGAGAGGTAAAATCAAAAAATTAATGAACGATTACTTATTTCAATCTGCTCCTATTGAGCATGAAAAGACTATCCTTCCAGTCACGGTATACCCCGATGTACGAGACCTGTATGAGATGCATCTGGACTTCGCCCTCAAGTGGACAACAAGTTAAGCTATGGTTCACTGCGAGGGAAAAATAAACCGAAGTTAACAGGCTGTCCCAAAACAATTTGACATTGTACAAATGCAATATTAATTGTCCGTATTAGGAAGTTTTATTGAATTTATTGATTGTTCTTTATCACAATTGGGATAAATTATACTTGCTTTGGGCA
>JBAQLI010000078.1:0-15700 GCA_049301735.1 Candidatus Methanoperedens sp. | reverse complement strand
CGTACTTATTCGTGTATTCAAAGAATGAGAGGGCAACAGGTTAATCCACGGGAACGAGATCCCAAACAGAATTTTCGTTACCCTCTCGACCTACTTTTATGTAGGTGCAAGAATGCTTTATTCTTCTCGCAAGAATGTAGTATATACGAACAGAACTCCTGAAACTTGACCGGAAATGGGTCAGCGGAAAAAAGGGCAATTCTCTGTATATACGTCCATTTATATTTGCCACAGACAATTTTCTCGGAGTCAAAATATCAAAAACCTACAGGTTCATGATCATAACCTCGCCTGTCGGAGCTTATTATGTAGAAGGTTTTAATCCCATCAGGCTGGTAACATCAGGTAAGTATGTCCGCGCAACTAAAGGGGGACTGGGCGCTGCCAAAACACCGGCAAACTATGCTGCAAGCCTGCTGCCTGCCGAAGAGGCAAAACATAATGGATTCTCGCAGGTTTTATGGCTTGACGGTATCGAAGGGAAATATATTGAGGAAAGCGGAGCCATGAACGTATTTTTCTTCATGGATGATGAACTGGTCACTCCTTCCCTGGAAGGCTGTATACTTGAAGGAGTTACACGAAATACAGTGATACATTTAGCAAGAGAATCAGGGGTTCGCGTGAGCGAGCGAAGAATATCAATAGATGAAGTACTGTCAGCATCAAAGAAGGGGAGATTGAAGGAGGTTTTCGGGACAGGAACAGCCGCTGTTATCTCGCCTGTCGGCGCGATCCGGCATAACGATATTCTTATATCCATAAATGATGGAAAAACCGGCGCATTAGCGCAGAAGTTATATGATGAAATAACCAGCATCCATTACGGGGATAAAGAGAATGATAATGATTTCGGCTGGTGTCACTGGATCACATGAAAACATCGGGACATAAGATAGTATTTAATAGAATAAACTCTAAAATGCTAATATAGCAATCTATTATTAAAAACCGGAGTGAAATATATGACAGTGGAATTAAAAGAAGGCGTTTACTGGGTTGGAGTTGTTGACTGGAATATCAAGCAGTTTCACGGCCACGAATATTCAACACACCGTGGAACGACCTATAATGCATACCTTATAATTGATGAAAAAATCGCTCTCGTGGACACGGTCTGGGACCCTTATTCGCAAGAGATGATAAAGAACATTGAGAAAATCATAGATGTAAAGAAGATCGATTACGTGATCGCAAACCATGCCGAGGTTGACCATTCGGGTGGGCTTCCTGAATTGATGAAGCTTATTCCGAATGCTACTGTAGTCGTTTCGGAAAAAGGAAGAGAGAGTATTCCAAAGCATTATCATGAAGACTGGAATTTCAAGGTCGTAAAGACTGGTGATAGCATAAGCCTCGGGAAAAACAGCCTCGTTTTCGTAGCTGCGCCAATGCTTCACTGGCCAGACAGCATGTTCACATATCTTACAGGTAAAAATATACTGATGCCAAACGATGCTTTCGGCATGCATTTTGCATCCTCTTCCCGTTTCAATGATGAAGTCGATGAGATAGAGGTGTACCAGGAAGCAATAAAATTCTATGCAAATATCCTCACGCCTTTTAGTGATCTTGTCATCAGGAAAATAGATGAATTCAAGAAATTGAACATTCCGGTGGATATTATTGCGCCCAGCCACGGAATAATCTGGAGGAAAGACCCCCTTCAGATAGTGAATAAATATTATGAATGGGCGCAGGGAAAAAACGACGGCTCAGTTGTGATCATATATGATACAATGTGGAAAGCCACAGAAAAAATGGCGGAGGCTATTGCTGATGGACTTGAAAAAGAAGGCGTGAAATATAAATTGTTCAATATGGCAGTATGCGACAGGAACGATGTACTTACAGAGGTTTTTAAGACAAAAGGTATTATTATCGGTTCACCAGCATTGAATAATGGTCTTTTGCCGACTATTAAGCCAATACTTGAAGACCTTAAGGGATTGAAGTTCAAGAATAAAGTTGGCGCAGCTTTCGGATCATATGGTTGGAGCGGTGAAAATGTCAAGCATATTGAGGAAACGCTCGAAAAGGCAAAGATAAAGATCCTCCAGGAAGGTATAAAATTCAAATGGCAGCCCTCAAAAGAGGAACTTGATAAATGCGTAGAATTCGGAAGGCAGTTCGCGCAAAAAATGAAAGTTAACGTTAATGAACGATCTTCGTAATATCTATTTCAAGTATATCCTCTGCGCCAAGTGCCTTGAGCCTTGGTATCAGGATATTGATCTCGCTCTTGCTTACCACGGTTTCAACCGCATAATAATCAGATTTATAGAGTTTTGAGACTGTGGGCCTTTTCATTGCGGGTAGACCGCTTACAACAGCATCAAGTTTGTCTTCAGGGACATTCATTACTATGAAAACCTTGCCGCGCGCTTCAAGTACTGCCTGCAAAAGGATCCTTATCTCTTCGATCTCTTTTCGTTTCACAGGGTCATTCATTGATTTCTTATTGGCGATGAGTTTTGTATTTGATTCAAGAATGATATCCACGATCTTTAACCCGTTTTTCCGCAGAGTCGATCCTGTTTCGGTCAAATCCACAATTACATCCACAAGTTCAGGAACTTTTGCTTCAGTCGCGCCATAGGAATAACGAAGATCTACTGGTATTCCAAGCTTATCAAAAAATTTCTTCGTGAGGTTTGGGTATTCAGTCGAAACCCTGCTTCCCGGTTTAATGTCCTTTGCGCTCTTGATGTCCTTCTCATTCGGGACTGCGATCACGATTTTGACAATACCTTCACCCATCTTGCTATAGAACATATCTGCGACTTCCACAACATCAGAATCGGATTCTATGACCCAGTCCTTTCCGGAGATACCCAGGTCAAAATAACCTTCTTCAACATATTTTGGGATTTCCTGGGGCCGCAGTATCTTGACTTTCCTTATTCGTGGGTCTTTTACTGTTGGATTATACTCACGGTCAGTTTTTCTAATCTCAAGATCTGCTTGTTTGAATAAAAGGAGAGTCTGTTCTTCAAGACTTCCCTTTGGGAGAGCGATGTCTAACATAGTAATTCGGATTCCTAAATGGATTCACGGATTAAAAGCTTTGCTGACTATTCTTGCTCTTCTTAACAAGTTTGGTCTTATTGAATATGACTTCAAGAATTCCGTTCTTGTATGTGGTTTTGATTCCGGTTTTATTGATCCTTGCCGGCAATTCTACCATTTCATTTACTAAATTTTGCGGATTATTCGCATAAATCCCAAGAGTTTTTCCCGAACATGTTAACATAATGTCTTTTGGTTCAATTCCCGCAAGTCCTATTAAAACATATATATTTTTTTCAGTTTCAAGTACATCCACGGGAGTTTTGTCTTTTCTCATTATAAAAATATCTCCCGGATTTGCAGCCATTACCGGTATAATGTTAACAGATACGGAGATGTTTACCGGTTTTTTATCCGGAATATTCATCTCATTCATGATATCATTCAATGTTTCTTCCAATTTTTCAATGAATTCCTTGAAATCATTTATTTTTTTCATGTTTATATCTTCATTTCGTGTCCTTATTGATAGCTTTTGTGATGTCAGCCATAGTCTCATATTCTTTTTGATCCCATTGTGTTGGTCTTACCATAGTAAAAGCTTTCTCAAAATGTTCCTTTTGTATCCTGACATTCAAAGATTCAATTTTGACGGTTTCCCGATCCATACCTGGTTTAATCCAGTCCCGAAGAGCGATTATGGCAGCTTCATGGCATATTGCCTCGATATCTGCGCCAACATAACCTTGCGTCCTTTGTGCAAGCTCCTGTATATCAATATCAGGAGCAATCGGTTTGCCTTTAAGATGGATATTAAATATGATCTCCCGTTCTTTCAGGTCAGGAGGACGTACATATATGAATCTCTCAAGCCTCCCTGGCCGAAGCAGCGCCGGGTCAACCATATCCGGTCGGTTGGTTGCAGCAACCACGACCACGTTCTTAAGTTCTTCAAGCCCGTCGATCTCGGTCAATATCTGGCTCACCATTCTCTCTGTCACACCAGAATCAAATGCAATTCCGCGTGTTGGTACCATCGAATCTATCTCGTCAAAAAATATTATCGTTGGCGCAGCCTGCCTTGCCTTCCTGAATGTTTCCCTTATAGCTTTCTCTGATTCCCCAACATATTTACTCAGCAGTTCAGGCCCTTTGATACTTATGAAATTTGCTTCACTTTCTGTAGCTATTGCTTTTGCAAGCATGGTCTTACCTGTCCCTGGAGGGCCAAATAGAAGCACGCCCCTTGGGGGTCTTGTATGAATGGCTTCAAAAGCTTCGGGATATTTCAGGGGCCATTCAACTGCCTCGATGAGCTCCTGTTTGACCGATTCCAGGCCCCCGATCTCTGTCCACCGCACAGCGGGAACTTCGATGAATACTTCACGAAGTGCGGATGGTTCGATATTCTGAAGGGCATTATGGAAATCTTCTCTTGTCACAACGATCTTTTCCATTATTTCAGCCGGGATCTCTTCTTCAATGTTGATCAGGGGAAGAATATTTCGGATAGCATGCATGGCAGCTTCCTTGCAAAGCGAAGAGAGATCAGCGCCCACAAAACCATGCGTCATATCTGCGATCTCGCGTAAGCCTTTTTCTTCTGACATATCCTCAGCAAGAGGCATACCCCTTGTGTGTATCTGGAGTACATCAAAGCGTCCAAGCCTGTCCGGGATACCGATTTCTATCTCGCGGTCAAAACGCCCCCCGCGCCGAAGGGCAGCATCCACGGCATTTGGCCTGTTCGTTGCTGCAATTACAATTACCTGGCCTCGTTTTTTCAGGCCGTCCATCAAAGACAGAAGCTGTGCAACAACACGCCTCTCCACTTCACCTGTGACTTCTTCTCTCTTAGGGGCAATACTGTCAATTTCATCTATGAAAATGATTGTAGGAGCGCTCTTTTCTGCTTCTTCGAAGATCTCGCGGATATGCTTCTCGGATTCACCGTAGAATTTACTCATTATTTCAGGACCGCTTATCGAAACAAAATTCGCATCGGTCTCGTTCGCAACAGCTTTTGCGATCATTGTTTTTCCTGTCCCTGGTGGACCGTGAAGCATAACACCTTTTGGCGGCTCGATACCGAGTTTTTCGAAGAGTTCAGGGTGCCGAAGCGGAAGTTCTATCATTTCCCTGATAAGACCGATCTCACGCCGCAGGCCCCCGATATCTTCATAGGTAAGATGGGTTTGTCGCACTTCGATCTCTTCTATGACCTCTTCTTTTACAACAAGGCTTGTTGTCCTTGACACGATAACAGGGCTCTGGGGCTGTGTTGATATGACAATGAATGATAAAGGATTGCTTACTGTTTCTACGCGCAGGCGCTGTCCTTTTGTGACGGGTCGTCCTTCAAGAAGCCGGATCAGGTACTGTGGACCTCCGACGAGGCGTATTTGCTCGGTCGGGGCAAGGACCACTCTTTTTGCCACCTGTGGGGTTGATTTCTGGAGATATATTTTATCATCTATTCCCACGCGGGCATTTGCTCTTATACTCCCATCTATCCTTATCAGATCCATCCCCTGGTCTTCAGGATATCCGGGTGCTGCGATAACACACGCTTTTTCCTTACCGACCACTATTACCACATCCCCGCTTAAGATACCTATTTGTTCCATGATATCTCGATCTATTCGCGCAATATCCCTGCCTACGTCCCTGTGATGGGCTTCGGCAACCCTCAGCATTATTCTATCGTTCATGTTTATTCCTGATTATATTTTTGTCGCGATAATATTTAAATTCATATCATCAGCATGTCCTTTTATGAATTGATTTTCATTGCTTAAGCAACATGGCAAGCGCGATGAGCGCTTACAGGAACGGTGTCTCTTTCGCCGGAGTGCCAGTTCCTGTTATTTCCGATCGGGAGTCGTTGTGGCGGCGGCGCCGCTGTACTTCTATCAAACATCATCAAGCATCAAAAATCCATAGAACAACTTTGTCTCTATCTCACCAAAGCCTTCCAGATCATCCTTTTCTATCGTAACATCGTTTAACGCTGCCAATGCCCCCTCAGTTTTTGAGGTTTCATGAAGTTGAATAGTATCAGCAGTTATTTTACCCAGGATACGGCTGTTTCGTCCTATCTTGACTTTTCCTTTTGTTGAAATAAGATTCCCATGGATTGTACAACCTTTACCTATACTGATATCGCCCGAAGTGCGGATGCTTCCGAACAATGTATCATGGTTTCCCATAGACATTGACCTTGATCTGAAATTACCGAGCAGGCGGCAATGGCTTCCAACTATTGCGCGTGTGTTGGCTCTTATTGTATTAAGGTCAATTTTTGCCCTGTTCGGGATTGACAATATTTTATTCTCCGGGGTATTATCCGAGAAAAGCTCTTCGAGCGCTTTTTCCACTTCTTCTTCACTGCCAAGTTGCAGTAGCGCCATCAAATAAAAGAAAATGAACATTACAACGGGAAGAGGCTGGCGTACTACCAGCCATCCTTTTACATCGTACCCGCCATCGATCTTTACATTATTCCCAACATCAAGATTTCCTGTCGCAAAGAGTTTTCCTGATATCTTGACAAATTCCCCCAGGTATGCATCAGACTTTGTCCTGACTTCCCCTTGTATTTCTGACCACATATCGATGCGGACGTCATCCCTGGAAATGACATTTCCATTGATCTTGACGTGCTCACCAGCGACAATCAGGTTAGCGATCAGGCCATAGCCCAGTTCTGCATAATTCCCCACAAGAATATCTCCCTGGACAACGATAGAGTGCTCTTCCATGACAGTATGATCGGGTATTATGAGTCCTTTCTGTTCAGCCAAAAGCCAGTGCCTCTACACTCTGTATAGTTGCAGGGTATGATAAATATTAATATCAAATAGACTGATTTAACATCTATGTGTGAACTAAAAGTAATCCTTAAAGGAAAAACGATCATGGAAGATGTGGTGCGAATCACACAGGAAAAGGACAATATCATACTCCAGAGCCTGCTTGGTGAGAGTAAGACCGTTCGTGGCAGGATCATGGATGTCAATCTGACAAAACAGGAAGCTATAATAGAAAGCTGAATAATCTGATGCAGGGAAGAACATGAAGGCAAAAGTCGCAATCAATGGTTATGGGACAATCGGGAAACGCGTTGCAGATGCAGTGGCTGCACAGGATGACATGGAAATCGTCGGTGTCGTTAAGACCAGGCCGAGTTTTGAAGCACGCATCGCGAAGGAAAAAGGGTACGACCTCTACGTGCCGTCAAATGAAAATATTGAGGAATTTAAGAAATCAAAAATTGAGATCAGCGGAACGCTTGATGAGCTTCTTGATAAAGCTGACATTGTTATTGATGCAACACCCGGAGATACCGGGGAAGAATACAAGAAACTTTATTCAAAACACGGGGTAAAGGGCATCTGGCAGGGTGGGGAGGATCACGAACTTACAGGATTTTCTTTTAACTCCGAGGCGAATTATTCAGATGGCCTGGGGCGCGATTTTGCAAGAGTAGTTTCATGCAATACAACTGGTCTGGTCAGGATATTATATGCTCTCGATAGTGCATTTGGAGTAAAGAAAGCAAGGGTAACATTAATGCGAAGGGCTGCTGACCCGAATGATATAAAAACAGGTCCCATAAATGCTCTTATTCCCGATCCGATCAAGCTTCCCTCACACCACGGCCCTGATGTCAATTCAATTCTTCCGGATATTGATATCACGACAATGGCCATTAAGACTTCTACGACGCTTATGCATCTTCATGCGCTTAATGTTGAGTTGAAAAATAAATGCAATGAAGCTGATGTTATTGGTGTCTTTGAAAAAAGACCGCGAATAAGGCTCGTATCCAGTAAAGATAGGATAAAATCAACAGCAGAAGCAATGGAATTTGCAAAAGACCTTGGAAGGCCAAGAGGCGATATGTGGGAAAATGTAGTGTGGAAAGACTCAATTGCCATAAACAAGGGTGAGTTATATTTCTTCCAGGCGATCCACCAGGAATCAGATGTAGTTCCTGAAAACGTGGATGCTATCAGGTCACTTCTTGAAATTGAGAAGGACGGGGCAAAATCGATCAGGAAGACGAATAAGGCTCTTGGGATGTAAGTGTTCATTTATGAACCATAGTATATAGCCGACTTTGTGGTGAAATCGGTTTTTATATTGGTAATACTATCTGAATTCCTTCATTATTTTTATCGCGCAAAAATCCCCGCACATGGTACACGGCCCCTCTTTTGGGGATAATTCTCTTGCCCTGTCGCTATCAATAGCATATTTCATCTGCCCTTCCCAGTCAAGATTTGCCCTTTTTCTTGCAAGGCTCCTGTCCCTTTCATCAGGCCCGTATTTGATGGAGTCGCCAATATGTGCAGCTATCTTAAAAGCAATGAGACCTTCCCGAACCTGTTCGGGGCCTGGAAGACCAAGGTGCTCGGATGGAGTTATATAACAGAGGTAATCAGCACCCGCACCGCTTGCCAGGCTTGCGCCAATGCTTCCTGCAATATGATCATACCCGACAGCAACATCAGTAGGAAGCGGCCCTGCAACAAAGAGAGGATGATCAGATTGTTTTTTATGGAACCTGACATACTCAGCTATCATGTCAGCACGGACATGCCCGCCCATTCCTTCTATTATTACCTGGATACCAGCCTCATTTGCAATTTTTGCTAGCTTTACATTCTGTTTTATCTCTGCGATCTGTGCTTTATCCCTTTTATCGTGAATGCATCCGCTTCGCATGGTATTGCCAAGTGAGAGCACAATATCATGTTGCCTGAGGATTTCCAGTACCTCCTCAAAATTCGAAATAAAAGGATTTTCACAATCATTAAGCATCATATAGGCGCTTGTTATTGATCCGCCTTTTGATACAACACCCATTATGCGTTTTCCTTTTTTCATTATGCCGAGTGTCTTCCTATCGATGCAGTGAAGCACAAAAGAACTGATACCTTCATCAGCCTGCTGTTTTAAGTTCTTGATGAAATCATCACAATTAATGTTCCCAAGACCTTTTTCTGCCGCTGCCTGGTAAATCGGGACAGTTGTTATGGGAAGAGTTGTATTCTCCATTACCGACTTTCGAATATGGGAAATATTCCCGCCCATGGAAAGATCAGTTATCGTGTCAGCGCCATACATCTGGGCAATGCGGGCTTTTTTAACCTCTTCATCAGGATCGATCTTTAAGGTAGATGTGCCTAAATTCACATTGACTTTTGTTGACAGGCCTTTACCGATGCCAACAACATTGTCACTATTATTCTCTCTATTATTCCCCCGGCTCATTATTACGATACTTCCATTTGAAATATGCGAAATGAGGGTATCGATATTGATATTTTCAGTCCTTGCGACCGCTTCCATTTGTTGTGTTGCTGTTCCATCCCTTGCATGTTCAATCTGAGTCTTCATATTCTTCATATTAAACCCGCCATTTCGAGCAACTTTTTCGTATGTTCGTGGTTCCCGACCGGCATAATATGGACGCCGTCGCACAATGTTCGTAATTCTTTTATTATATCAGAGGTAATTCTCATGCCTTCAACTTCAGGATATTTTGCATCTTTTATTTGTTTGATCATATCATCAGGAACTCTTATACCGGGAACCTTGTTGAGAAAAAGCGCGCTTCTTTCTGATCTTAAAGGTATTATCCCGGCAATTATCTTTATTTGTTTTGATTGTTTCAATTCAATTTCACTTTTTTTTTCAATAAATTCGGAAAATTTTTTTACATCAAATACAGCCTGTGTTTGCAGAAAGCTTGCTCCAATCTTTATTTTTTTCTTAAGCTTAATAAGTCCTGCTTCATTTAATTCAGTATTTGTCACGGCACCCATGCAGAAATCCGTCTTTCCATCCAGTATATTTCCTGAAAGATCAACTCCCCTGTTAAGTTCCTGTATCATTCCAAGAAGCTGTACAGAGTCAAGATCGTAAACAGGTTTAGCTCCTTCATGGTCGCCTTTTGAAGGGTGGTCTCCTGACATCACGAGCACATTTCTTATTCCAAAAGCCCATGCCCCGATAAGTTCAGACTGGAGCGCAAGCCTGTTCCTGTCCCTGCAAGTGATATGCATAATGGTTTCAAAACCTTTTCCCTGGAGGATACTGCATGCTGCAATAGAGCTCATTCTCATAACAGCCCTCTGGTTATCAGTCACATTTACAGCATCAGCTATATCTTTTAACAGGGCAGCATCCCTTAACATTCGTGATGTATCTGTCCCTTTTGGAGGGCTGATCTCTGCTGTGATTATGAATTTTCCCGATCGTAATTTTGAAATGAAGCTCACGTTTTTTTCACCCTGGTTTTTTTCATGTGGTCTTTTGGCTCATGGATATTTTCAATATTTTCAAGTTTCCCGAGCTTTTTTAGTCTTTCAAATATCTTATCCCAGGCGCATAAGCGTTCATCCACTTCGCATTTCCCCTCAACTGCGCCGCCGCATGGTCCATTCAATAAACTTTTTGAGCACCGGATAACAGGACATATCCCACCGTATAGCCATATCGTGCAATCTCCGCACATGCCGCATTGTTCTGTTACCACTTCATTACAACATACTCCTCCAAGTGATTCGGTATCAAGAGCAGGATAAACCTGCAACCCCGCAAATCCTGAGATCACAGAAACGCCACCCCCGCATGACATTACCAGAAGTGCATCAGACTCATTAATACCCGGATTCTGTGACAATACATCATTCCATGAAGCGATACTGCAAGCAGAACTTAAAACTGTCCATCCGGTAATGTTTTTTCCTGAAGCTTCAAGTTTTTTTTTCATATCCAGCACTTCAGGTTCCCCGCCAACGCGCTGTTTTTTCGCGCATTTACCGCAGCCGATTATGAAAATATTTTTTTCACTCAGCAATTGCAGGATATCATTGAATTCTTTTTGCCTTGAAATTATCATTTTTATCTTGAATATCTAAAAACAGTATCGTTATTCTTATTCATCAATTCGGTCAGCATATCTGCAATTGTGGGAAGCTCTCTTACCTGGTGGCGTATTTTATTTATAAGACGTTCAACCTGGAGCTGGGTTCCTGAAATGATGAGGCTCACCTTTTGGGTTTCATGAGATACAGCTTCGCGCGGAAGGGCTGCATCTCCACCTCTGGCCAGCATCTCCTGCTTGATTATTAATGCTTCGGTTGTGCTTATATTATTGATCAGAATGTTCAGGATCAAAGTCTTTTTCTTCATTACATGACTTCCAGTTGAGGTCGCACCTATCGATAACATCGCTTTCTGGCAATCGTTTATATTTTTAATTTCAAGTAATTCAGCTTCAATACTTCCTGATCTGGCTGCGGGAATCCTTGCTCTTGCAGCCCGGGCAACCCTGACTGCATCTACAGTTGGCGCAACATCGTGAGTTCGTATTATGTGCGCCCCGTTCCTTACTGCAATTGCAGTTGCTGCAAGGCTTCCATAAAGCCTTTCAGTTGCGGGTTTATCCAATATATCACCGATGAATGATTTTCTGGATATTGCTGCTAATATGGGTTTTTTAAAAATCCTGAGTCTTGCGATATTATCAATTGTTTCATAATCATATATCGGGAGTTTTTCAGGAGTCCATTTTCCAATAGCCGGGTCGACGATAATTGAATCCGGTGAAATTCCACAATTTTGCGCCCGTTCAATTATTCTTCCCAGTGACTCTATTATTGCATCCATTCCTACAGGGTCACCCGGAATATTATTACTTGCCATTAATATTACAGGGCAGGCGTATTTTCCAGCCACATCCATCATTTTTTCATCATTTGTGAAGCCACTCACATCGTTTATTATTTTTGCACCGGCGAAAAGTGCTTCTTCTGCAAGGTCTGAAAACATCGTGTCAACTGAAACGGGTACAGGAATGTCTGCAAGGGCACGAACAGCAGGTATCAGGCGGGAGCGTTCTTCATCTTTTGATATTTTGGCAGCAAGAGGCCATGTTGAACGGGCGCCAACATCGATAAGATCCGCACCTTCATTTATCATTTTGAGGGCAGCATCACGGACATGAACGGGTGAAACCACGGAATTCTTATAAAAAGACTCTTTACTGAGGTTTATTACTCCCATTATCCTTACAGGTTGATCGTCCCCTACTTTCAATCCTGCAATGGTTTTTTCTATCACGTTTTAACCTAATACTTTTTACAGTTATAAAAATGTAATCTTTCTTGTTCATATTTTAATTTCATATATATTTATCAAGAAAAATATTTTGCAGATATCGCATAAAACGCTTAAATTGTGCTTTGTGTTATTTTTGCACATGCTTGAATAAGGAGAAAGGAAGCCAGAATGACATTATAAAATCTTGAAATTGGGCGCAAATATAGTAATGAAGTATATATTCAGGAAAAAATAAGAGCAGATTATTAAAATATTAAAATTAAATGAACGATCGGATAATTTTAAATACTATTGAAACCTTTAATGAATTGTTTGCCAGCGAGTGAACTATGGGAGTGGGAATTTACCGTGGCAAACTTATGCATCAGTTTCTTATTGGATCAAGATCCTGGTGCTTGAGAAGGGCACATTCATCTTAATATAATTCCCTAACTGGAAAACAATCAGTTAAAGAAAGATGGGGAAAAACCAGGAAGTAAGAGAGGTTTAACATGAAAAAGACATTGATTATTGGATTATTAGCAATATTTGTATTAGTAAGCGGATGTACATCAACAACTACGGTTAGACCTGAGGAGCCAACACCAATAGCAACACCGACTCCAATGCCATCGATACCTACAGTGACACCCGTACCTACAGTGACACCCATACCAACTCCTACACCTATAAAAGAGACTTATACCCCTACACCGACACCTATACCTACACTTACAGCAACACCTATACTCACAGCAACACCGACGCCCACAGAACAACCATCGGTAAATGTAAATATTACAAACCTTAATTTTGTCCCAACTACTGTATACGTTCCAATAGGTAAAACCGTAAACTGGATTAATAATGATAATGTTATACACACAATAACTTCAGTAACAGGATCATTCGATTCAGGAAGTATCGATCCGGGTACCACATACAGTTACACATTTAATCAAACCGGAACATATGAATATAGTTGTACAATACATGCAAGCATACCACATGGAAGAGTAATTGTTACAGCAGGTTAAATTATGAGTAATAGATACATTAATTGTAATTCTGTTAATATTGTGGAGAAATTGTAAAAGAAGGGATTAACTTCTGTCCGTATTGTGGCAAGAAAGTGGATATAGATAGATTGATAATTAAAAAAATCGATAAGGCTAAAGATAATAGGTCTCCATCGGTAGGTTTAACTGAGAAGGAATTAACACCACCTAAAAAAAGATCCAATAAAAAAAATCCTATTCTTGCAGCATTTTTATCATTTATCATACCTGGAGCAGGACAAATATATGAACAAGAAATAAAAAAGGGAATTATTTATTTGATAATATCGATAGTTGTCCCAACTCTGGCTTTAGGTTTATTATATGAAAATAAGAATATGTACATTGCGATATTCGCATTCTTAATACTGATTGCATATTTAATATTTAATATATATGTTACTGTTGAAGCATATAGAATTGCAAAATTAACGACTGTAAAGTCTTAATGCACTATAATTTTTTATGTTTTACTATTCCAATATTGGAAATATCGAACCACCCGCTCCAACTTGCTTATTCCAATACTACCGAATAATGTTAATGGTTATTTAGGTTTTAAATGATTTTTCCCAAACATTACCCTATGCTCTTATTTGAAAAAGGAGTCAAAACCATCTTTACAATGTCCAAATAGTCTTCCTTGAGGGAATAAACATTATGTTCATTAGTCAAATTGACACGTAGAATTCCAAGTCTGCTATGCATTTGTCCAACCATAGCAGAGACTGACCTATAATTGACATGAAAACCCTGTTTAATGAGGAATTCATAAATTTCAACAGTAGTACAACTCTTTGTCTGTAAGAAGCTGCAAAGAAGGGATTTCCGAATGTCTAACTTGTCCCTTAGGAGAAACCTTAGGAGTCTATTTTTTACTTTTTGGTCAATGTTGCCCGCCATGAAAAAACCCCCAACGTATTATGTATTCATCGTTTAATAAATCTATTGTTCTACTGATGGTGAATTTCATCCTGATACTTTAAAAATCCAAAATCGTCCCCTATAACGGGTCATCCAAAGAATTTTGTCAACACCTTGATGTTCCTTTTCATCTCGCTCAGAAATCAGATTAGCCTCTTGTCCATTCTTATTCTCAGAATATTGATTTCAGTCAACTCAAGGATTAATTTTTTCCCAAATTTTATTGAAACCATTTTGATTTGCCTCCATAGATCCGGAAAGAGAATATGTTTTACCGTATTTGTCGCCTTCGGTTGTTATTATTCCATTTTTAGCAAGGACATCAAGATGGTGTCTTGCAGTTTTATCATCTATATTCAAAGCCTCAGCTAATTGATTTGCATTATGTTTATCGGTAAGATACTTCAGGATAAATCCACGGTTATATCCACCAAGTGTTCCTGCCAACATATACCACAAAAGTATATTCATCGAAACCCAACCCCTTCATATTTATTCTACCCACATTAATTTTTGAATTATCAAGTCAGAAATTCATATATTAAGTTATATCCTTAATGATAACAACATTTGGAAATTCCTGTACTCCCATGTAATCTAATACATGCTCATGTATATATTTTTCGGTGGATTGTAATTTACCATCTTCGATTGAAGGCGTCGGGGCAGAGCAAAACCTGATGGTTAGGTTCAAAATTCGTCTATTGAATGGGGTTTTGGGGTTAGACTGGTGAATACTACCTTTACATCGAGCGTAAACTATATCTATGATTGTTCGTAACATATGAACTAACAGTAAAAAACAAAGTCAAAAAAGGTGATTAAAAATGACATATGAAAAAACAAAAGTTGGTGTACTGATTGGTTTTATCAGCGCAATAGTTGCATTGCTCGTCCTTATGCTGTTTGTTCCGATTTCAACAATATTCCTGGCTTTAGTTCTCGGACTTCTCTTTGCTCTTCCAGTTTCAGCTTTGGTATTAGTACTCATTAGCGGAGCTTCCATTGTTTCAAAGAAAATGAGAAAGCTATCAAAATCAGAAAAAATACCCGTCGTAATTTCTACCTCAAGTTAGCCATAAGTAAAAATTACAGCCGTTTTCGGCTGTAATTTTGCCTCCTTTTTATAATTTAGAGCCTCATAGGAATGGGGAAGAGATAATTATGGCATCAAGAGAGAAGTATGCAGGCAAAAGAAAAGAAATAGAGGAAAAATAATAAGACAATAAGCCCATCCAGACGGCACAAGACCAAAAAAGTATCGAATAGTTTCACGAGATACAAGTGATTTGGAATAGGACAGTCCTATTCTCTATTTTTGGATAAACAACTAAATCGTAGTTCGTATATACACTATTTCTGCAAGAACAATAAATCATTCTTGCCACCTACATACAAGTAGGTTGAGAGGGTAACGAAAATTGTATTTGGGATATGTTCCCGTAACGTAACCTGTTGCCCTCTCATCCTTTGAATACACGAATGAGTACGTTTTGGACATATATAAATGTTCCACGCATAACTGGCGAACTTGTGTACTGGAGGATGCATGGAGGGAACTGACTCTCTTGACCTAAATTAAACCAAAATAAAAT
>JBAQLI010000077.1:0-7336 GCA_049301735.1 Candidatus Methanoperedens sp. | reverse complement strand
GGATAAGGATAACCTTTTGTTCCCAGATAACTTCGTAAACAATTCTGAACTTACCTTTGCGGATACGATACTTATTCTTTTCACCCTTTACAAAGATTTGTCTTTGATATTTATTTCAAATGTCATGCATCCAATACCTTTAGTAATTCGGCTTCCGAAGCTATTCTATCTTTGCTCCTTATCGCCTTAAGGTCTTCAGCTTCAGGTTCTTCTTCCGAGATCAGCCTATCAACAAGTTTTGAATATAAATTCGTAAGCATATCAAGGTCGGTGCGAATCTTTCTCAATTCAGCCACTGTTTCGGTTACCATGCAATATCATTAATATTTTAAACCTTATAAGGATTTTCCATAGCAAATATAAAAGGCAGCACTTCATCAGGTCGGACGATTCATTTTCACTATTAATCTATATGCGCCAGATGTGCGTCGTATTAACCCGAGCCCTTCCCTGCAGTCAGACCCGGCGCGTAAGGCATGCGCGAAGCCCGGACAGGTGCGGAGAACATATTAACTCAAATATAAAGCACCCGACCCAGTATTTCCTTTTTGGAGATATTACCAAAAATGTTAATATACCAAAATACCATAATGGTATAATATGGAAATCGTGAACATCGACAAAGCTGGCAGGATTGTTATTCCAGGCACAATGCGAAAAAGGCTAAAGTTGAATGAAGGCGCCAAATTACTCATAGCTGATGTAAAAAACGACCTCTTGATAATAAAAAAAATAAATATCGAAGAACTGGCGGAACAGCTTGAGAAAGACTTTAAAAAAGTCGACATCGATGCAGTAGTTGGCAAGGTGAGAAGTGACATCAAAGAAAAGATCAGGAAAAAGCATCCTTCGGTTTTTGGTTGATACTAATCTGTTTGTCGCAGCCATCAAGAACCCAAAAAGGGAAACCGCATCCTTAAGGCTGCTTATGGAACTGACCAATGACGCATCTATTGTACTTATTGGCAACGAATTCCTGATCATGGAATTGGAAAAGTACGCGCAGGTATTTGAGTCAAAGCGTGGAAAAGAGATTCTCAGAAAGTTGATAGATAAAACTGAAGTGATGGATGTAGACGAAAAATACTTGCGCCTCTGCAAATCATATTTCCCAGAAAATCAGTTAATAGATATTTATCATGCTGCTACCTGTCTGCAGGAAAGCGCGATTTTGATCACAAATGACAGGCATTTTGATAGAATAAGCAATGAAAAGATAATCGAGGTCTGGAGTATAAGCAAGACAATTGAAGAATTTGGAATATGATCTGCTGTAAGTCGCTCAACTTTTCTCAGAGATTTTCATCAGTTCGACCGGTTTTTTTATTATTCTATCTGATCGGGTTTTGTTCCGGCACTGTTCTCACCCAGCTCCCTTCCCACAGACAGACCCGGCGCATGCGGGATGTGCAAAGGCCGGACAGGCGCAGAGGACACGATCAAATGCTGTGCGCCCAACTCGAAGATTGCCTTCGGGAGTTGTCATCTATTCTTATTTATAAGCGTCCCCTCTAAAATCAACCCTATGGATAAGGATAAGCTTTTGTTCCCAGATAACTTCGTAAACAATTCTGAACTTACCTTTAGGGATACGATACTTATTCTTTTCACCCTTTAGTTTGGTGATATCAAGGGATTTTATGGGAACCGGGTCTTCCTTCAGAACAAGCATTGCCTCTTTGAGGTGCGCCCTGTCATGTTTTTGCAATGAAGAAATAAATTTCAAAGATTTGTCTTTGATATTTATTTCAAATGTCATGCATCCAATACCTTTAGTAATTCGGCTTCCGAAGCTATTCTATCTTTGCTCCTTATCGCGTTAAGGTCTTCAACTTCAGGTTCTTCTTCCGAGATCAGCCTATCAACAAGTTTTGAATATAAATTCGTAAGCATATCAAGGTCGGCGCGAATCTGTCTCAATTCAGCCACTGTTTCGGTTACCATGCAATATCATTAATATTTTAAACCTTATAAGGATTTTTCCATAGCAAATATAAAAGGCAGCACTTCATCAGGTCGATCGATTCATTTTTGATCTAATGAAAAGCAATCATTGGTATTTATATGATTAAAGAGAATATAATAGATAATAGTGAATAAACATGAAAACGCAAAAATTGCTTGAACGCATCACCCTTAATCCCGATGTTATGACCGGGAAACCTGTGATCAAGGGAACAAGACTTACGGTGCAGTTTATCCTGGGATTATTAGTACATGGCGCTTCTGCGGAAGATATCATTGATGAATACAAAGGATTAAACATGAAAGATATTAGAGCTTGTTTGCTATTTGCAACAGAATCCCTTGAGGACACCACATTTATGCCTTTGACAGCAGAGGCTTGTTAGATGCGGTTCCTTGTGAATGAATGCACAGGGCCTGCGGTTGCACAGTGGTTGCGCCTGCAAAATCATAATGTGATTTCTGTATATGATGAAATAAGAGGGGCGGATGAAATAGGAACATAAAAAAGTATATCTGGATGATAAGTTAAAATACAGAATGCAAAATTGGTGATCCTGATGCTTATAGAATATATTAACAAAGCGATGAGCAAAGCTCAATATGATAAGCTTGAAGATGGCAGCTTTTCCGGAAGAATACCGCAATGTCCGGGTGTTATGGCTTTTGGGAATACGCTTTTTGAGTGCCAGAAAGAACTTGAATCAGTCCTTGAAGGCTGGCTTATCGTCAAAATACGGCACGGCGATACTTTGCCTGTGATAGATCATCTGGATATCAATATAGGTATCCCACAAGGCATTGAGGCTCATGCCTAAATGGAATCAATGTAAACGCAGGATTTTTATTAAAAAACTTTAAAATTGGGAAGAACTTTAATCTCTATACATGGATTCCCATCCTCGTCCACACCAGCACCCTCCCGCTGGCAGATCCGGCGCGTGCGGGATGCGCGCAGGCCGGACAGGTGTGGAGAACATATCGTGAATTATCGAAGATTTATTTTGCAGAATAGAAACTATTCTCATATCATGTGTAGTAAAATTATACAAATATATGCTTAATAGAATCACCATAGCCTCTCAAATTAGATGATTTTGAACCTATTTTAAATAATGTTGAAGATAAAGAAATATTATGGCCAAATGGTGAAATTTCGAATTGGAAAATATTTACTTTGGATAATAGATTTCTTGAAAATAATAAAGCATTACAAATTGTTATACATCAAGAACATTTAAAACAATTGAATAAATATATGGAAAATATTCTTGGTGATTCTATGTCCTCCTTGATTCTTATTAGTATTTTTAACAACAAATGACCTTTTTACTATTCACATGCACCCTTCTGATGCTTCCTGCTTCCAGCAGGAGATCGTTGACGTAAAGATATTGTATATTGGCATAACTATGCTGGACAATTGAAATATTTGATCATCGATAGTTTCTTTTAACCACAGGACTAATAGAAGTTCCCATGGCAATCCATCCTATTGAATACCGCTACGGCCACGCTGAAATGAAAGCTGTATGGAATGAGGAGACGCGGCTTTTAAAAATGCTCTCTGTTGAAGCAGCCCTGGCAAAAGCCCAGGTAAGCCTGAATTATATCCCAAAAGGAATGGATGAAAAAATTTCCATTGGTGCAAAGAAAGTAACACTTGACCGTGTCAAGGAAATAGAAGATGAGATCCATCATGATGTTATGGCTGTTGTGCTTGCACTTGCCGAGCAATCCGATGATGCAGGAAAATGGGTGCATTTTGGCGCAACTTCCAATGATATTTTAGATACTGCAACAGCTCTCCAGATAAAAGATGCACTCCTGATATTACGAAAAGAAACTGTGAAATTACGACAGGTTCTTATCGAAAGCGCCCTGTCGCATAAAAATACCGTATGTGCAGGCCGCACTCACGGCCAGATCGGAGTTCCGACTACATACGGGCTGCGTTTTGCGATATGGGCATCAGAGATTGATAGGCACATAGAAAGGCTTGACCAGTTGACGCCACGCGCCACTGTTGGAAAAATGAGCGGTGCAGTAGGCACGCAGGCTGCATTCGGAAAAAAAGGTATCGAGATACAGGAAAAAACCATGGAATATCTTGGCATCGAAGCAACAGATGTTTCAAACCAGGTGATCCAGCGGGACAGGCATGCTGAATTCGTGATGTGGATGGCAAATACCGTTACTACTCTTGATAAAATATGCATTGAAATACGAAGTCTTGCAAGAAGCGAAATTGCAGAAGTTGAAGAAAGCTTCGGCAAAAAACAGGTGGGCTCATCCACGATGCCCCACAAACGCAACCCCATAAAATCAGAACAGGTCTGCGGACTTGCAAGAATTGTAAGGGCAATGGTTGAGCCTGAACTCCGTAACAATACCCTGTGGGATGAGCGCGATCTCACAAACTCATCGTGTGAACGCATTGTATTCCCGGAATCCTGTGTACTGACCGACCATGTCATACGCCTTACAACAACAATTATCCGGAATCTTCGGTTTTACCCTGAAAATATCAGGAAAAACCTGAACCTTCTTAATGGATTGAATATGGGCGAAGCTATCATGATCGAACTCAGCAAGAAAGGGGTTGGGAGGCAGGAAGCCCATGAGATCGTACGCCAGTGTGCCATGTCTGCCCGGGAATCCGGAATTCATATGAAAGATGCTCTTCTTGCGAACGAAACCGTATCAAAATACCTGGCAGAGAGTGAGATAATCAAATTAATGGACCCGGATAATTATATAGGTACAGCTATAGAACAGGTGGATTCCCTTGCTGCCAAACTACAAAAAAGAAAATAAAGAGGATACATAATTGTTAAGAAAAGCAACAATCAAAGATGTGGAAAAGATCTGGAAACTTGTGAACAGTTACGCTGATAAACGTATTATGCTTCCGCGTTCATTGAGCGAATTATATGAAAATCTCAGGGATTTTTATGTAATAATAGAGAATGATAAACTTGTGGGCTGCGGCGCGCTTCATATTACCTGGGAAGATTACGGGGAGATACTGTCTCTTGCAGTCGAACCTGAAATGGCCCGGCAGGGAATAGGATCAAAGATACTTAAAGCATGTGAAGAAGAGGCAATAACACTCGGTTTAAATAAACTTATCACGCTTACTTATGTGCCTGAATTTTTTGAGTCGCATGGATTTGTGAGAGTGAAAAAGAGCACGCTACCACATAAGATATGGAGCATGTGCATCAAATGCCCAAAGTTCCCCGAGTGCGATGAGATTCCGCTTGTGAAGAAGATAATTTGAGTTTGTCACTTTATATTCGCCAGCAGCTCCTGTAATCCCTTCGAATTAAGCCTGTATTTATCCCCATCCACCTGTGCATAGCACTCTTTAATGAGAAAATCAAGCTGGAATTTTAACTGAGATTCGGATATCTTAAGTTCGTTCATTATTTCATTTTTTGTTTTCCCGAAAGCTCCGATGGATCTTACTATCTTTCTCCTCTGCGGATTTTCAAGCGCCTTGAACATGATCCTGTGGTCATGAGGCGTTTTCATCTCACAAGCATCGGGTTCTTGCGGAATAGATTCAATCTCGTCTGTCATAAATCTCACTCCTTTATTAATATTTGACGGCTCATCTATTAATGTTATCGTAAGCAACCTATAATGAAAAAAAGAACTTGTTTCATGGATGGAAATAAGGCGAGACAGGAAGGTATTGGATGAAAAAACCCTTTTCACTCAGAATGAGATAACCAATATGCTGAATACGGCAAGACACCCCCGAGATAAATGCCTGATATCGCTTATTTATGAGACTGCGGGGAGGGCACATGAAATCTTATCACTAACCATCAGTGATGTCCGGTTCACTGATTACGGGGCGGATATTCGAGTTCCCGACAAAACCAAGACCGGGAGCAGAGAAATCCCTATAATAGACAGTGTACAATATATCAAAGCATGGCTTAATATTCATCCAGATTCGAAACCCGACAACCCGCTAATAGTGAGCTTCAATCGAATTAATCACTGTGGCACATTAACTTATCGGGGGGCTTTAATGCAATTGAAAGAAATAGCAGATAAGGCGGGGATAAAAAAGCCTGGTCGATGGGGATTTCATCTTTTCAGACATACGCAGCTTACCAATATGGCGCAGCAGGGATATAATGAATCGCTGATACGAGACAAGGCGGGATGGACTAAAAATAGTCGGATGGTTGAGATATATGTTCATCCCACGAAAAATGACCTTGTGAATGCTATGCTGGCAAAACGAGGGATACAGTCGATTCCACAGCCTCTTGGAATTCAGCTAATGAAGGAGTGCCCACAGTGTCACAATCAAGTGCCTGTGGATGCTCAATTCTGCGAGAATTGCAGCAAGCACCTTGACCTCAGTCCCATCGTAAGGCGGTTACTGGAAGAAAATCAACAGACACAGGCGCAAATTGTAGAGAATCAACAACAGAATCAAGAGATGCTAAAACAAGAAATGGCAAAGCGCGATCAGGAAATGGAAAAAATGCGACAGGTCATGACAGAATTTCAAGGATTCCTTGAAAAAGGATTATCAGAGGAATTGAAAAAGACAAAAAAATAATTTAGTAATGTTATACTTTCTGAGCTAGAACTCGCTGAGCCACATCTTTGATCAGACCCGTACAATTTTTCTCTGCCCACGCCCATAACTCCCTGTTACGTTTATTCTGTGAATCGAGCCATTCTTGCAGGGCTGCTGGGCGATTTTGCTCTTTATTTTTCATCTGTAATAGATGACGTAGCTGAAACAAGATAAGATATTATTATTTGGGTTGGCTTGCCTTTTGATCAATTCGCTATGCTTCGCGTGTATCAAAACAAAGAGCAGGAGATGGCGGGGTAAAACTGATAAACATTTCTAGTCATAAAAGAAACTCCTCCTTTTCATTGTGAAATTTGGTAGATAATATTTCATTTTGTATTATGGATTTATCCCAGATAGTCAGTAGACATTAACTCTAAATGAATATTTCAGCATACCTATATTAACTTCAAAAAAAAGTGTTAATGAAGTAATTCAACTAAAATATCAGTTCAGACAAAGGAATGAATGAAAGATAGTTACTGATAAATTGAAAATATATTAAATACAGCTATGAAGTTCAAGAATTCAAATCTATTTTTGACAATTGGAATCATTGCCATATTATTTATCAGATACCTGATAAATAACTCAGTATTTATATCAGTTCAGAAATCAGCAACTTTTGATTGTTTTATCCCGCATTCCGTACCTTAAGTATACTTAGAAATCTATTTTTACCAATAGCGATAATTAGCGAACCTCAGTAGTATATTGTAAAATATATATTATAGAGGGGATGATTGATTAATGAACATTTCT
>JBAQLI010000076.1:0-30852 GCA_049301735.1 Candidatus Methanoperedens sp. | reverse complement strand
TACACTACAGAATATTTGACCGTTTATTATTCATTTTAAGAAAATAATAAGGATGCTGCGAAACACATAAATTAAAATATTTAGTTATATATTTAAAAAGTAACAAGTCTATCTTGACGCTATGGGATTCCGTCTATAACAAATTATCTGGAAATAATATTAGCTCAAATAATAATGATGGTATCTATTTATCAGATTCCGTCTACAACACACTTTCTGAAAATAATATTAGCTCGAACAATAATAACGGCTTTTATTTATCATCTAGCAACAACAACACACTGAACGGTAATATTGTCTCAGATAACTTATTCGGAATATTTCTTCAATTTTCCAGATATAACAAAATTTATAACAACTTTTTCAAGAACGAATTTAATGTTACTCATGATATGCCAATCCCATGGCCCAACTTTTGGAATACCACTATAAACTCAGGCATAAATATAGTCGGTGGCCCCAACCTTGGAGGCAATTTCTGGGCAGATCCAAACGGGACTGGGTTCAGTCAAACTTGCCCAGATGCGAATAGTGATGGAATTTGTAATATTGCAGCTCAGATTTTTGAGAATAATATCGATTATCTGCCTCTCTCAATGAATTTTAGTATAGACACCATTTCGCCAGCTAACATTACAAACCTAACAAACATGACCTACGCTCCGACCTATATCAACTTCACCTGGACCAACCCCCCCGATCCCGACTACCATCACGTCATGCTCTATTTCAACGGCAGCTTCAAGACCAGCATCCAGGCGCCGCAGAACTACTACAATTTCACAGGACTGGCTCCAGATACTCTGTACGAACTCGGAACGCATACTGTGGATACTTCAGGCAACATCAACCTGACGTGGGTTAATGCTACTGTGAGGACAGCACCTGGCACCACAAATGTAACCCCATCAATTACAGTGGTTTCTCCTGACGGTGGTGAGAACTGGGCAAGAGGCACAACCCAGACGATACGCTGGACTTATAGCGGCACTCCCGGATCCTTTGTAAATATCACACTCCTGAAGAGTGGGGTATTTGATCGCACGATCAACTCAAGCACTTCAATAGGAAGTAGCGGTTCTGGTTCCTATGCCTGGCTAATTAACCCGAACCAGGCAATAGGAACGGATTATAAAATCATGGTCACAAGCACAACAAATCCCGCCTTTAACGATACCAGCAACAATAACTTCAATATCCCGGCAGCTTCCTTAACTATTGTTTCTCCTAATGGTGAAGAGTCATTGATCAGAGGAACAACTCAAACTATAAAATGGAATTCAAGTGGCAGTCCCGGAGCGTATGTTAAGATCGAACTCATGAAATCAGGGATTTTTAACCGAACTATCATAACAAGCACACCCAATGACGGCACACATCCGTGGTTAATTCTAGCAACCCAGACACCTGGAACAGACTATAAAGTGAAGATAACAAGCACTACCAATGCATCATACAACGATACAAGCGACAACAGCTTCACAATCCCAATTCCCTCATTCAAAGTAGTCTTTCCCAATGGCAAAGAGAATTGGACACGAGGAACAACTCAGACTATAAGATGGAATTCTACTGAAAATCCAAAATCGTATGTTAAGATCGAACTCCTAAAAGCAGGGATTTTTAACCGAATAATCATAGCTAGCACCCTTAATGACGGTTCACATCCATGGCTGATTCCAGCGACACAGGCACCGGGAACAGACTATAAGATCAGAGTTTCAAGCACTACTAATTTGTCAAACAATGACACCAGCGATAATAGCTTCACAATCCCAGTTCCATCCTTCACTGTCGTTTCTCCAAATGGCTCGGAGAATTGGACACGAGGCACAACTAAAACCATAAGATGGAATTCCACTGAAAATCCTAAATCGTATGTAAAGATCGAACTCCTGAAACCAGGAGTGGCAAATAAAGTGATCATAGCAAGCACCCTGAACGACGGCTCACACCCATGGTTAATTCCAGGAACACAAGCGTCAGGGGATGATTATAAAGTCAAGATCACAAGTACCATTAACGTTTCAAACAATGATACCAGCGATGGCAATTTCACCATCCCTGTTCCTTCATTCAAAATCGTTTCTCCCAATGGAGGAGAGAACTGGACCAGGGGAGCTATTAATATTATAAACTGGACATCTACCGAGAATCCAAAATCGTATGTGAAGATAGAACTGCTAAGACCGGGTAAGCCGAACCAATTAATCATATCAGCAACCCTTAATGATGGTTCACATCCATGGCTCATTCCGGCATTACAAACCTCAGGCACTGACTATAAATTGAAGATCACGAGCATCATTAACGCCTCAAACAATGACACCAGCGATGGCAATTTCACCATCCCTGTCCCGTCATTCACTGTTGTTTTTCCAAATGGTGGAGAGAACTGGAGAAGAGGGACAACTCAAACCATTAAATGGAATTCTACTGAGAGTCCTGGAACGTATGTTAAGATAGAACTACTGAAACCGGGGGTGGCGAATAAAGTGATCATAGCAAGCACTTTGAATGACGGCTCACATCCATGGTTAATTCCAGCGACACAGACACCCGGGGATGATTATAAGGTAAAGATCACAAGCACTATCAACGCTTCTAATAATGACACAAGTGATGAAAACTTCACTATCCCGGTTCCATCCATCACTGTTACAACTCCGAATGGAGGAGAGACTTGGAGAAGAGGGACAACCCAAACCATTAAATGGAATTCTACTGAAAGTCCATTGACGTATGTTAAGATAGAACTCCTGAAGGCAGGGGTCCTGAACAGGGTGATCATCGCAAGCACTTTGAATGATGGGATCCATCCCTGGCCGATTCCAACGACCCAGGCTCTGGGAAGTGACTTTAAGATCAGGATTAACAACACAATTAATCCTGCAATTACGGATTCGGCTGATAACAACTTCAATATCAGTAGTTAAGTCCCGGAGAATGCAAAATAGAAGCATGGCTGCCAATTTATATGGTAGTCATGTTCCCCACACCTTTTTTCATCATTTTTACTCTGCCAATTCAAGTCTGCCTTGATGTGCCAAATAAATTGAATATTGCGTTCTACCGATGGTCTTATCACGAATTATAGGTAACCAATGGCTGCCTGGGCGGGATAATTCATAAAAGCGCTAAATTTTCCACTATCCCAATTATTTTTTTGATATCATTTATTACAATATCCGCTTCCTCGCAAAGAAGAGGAGGACACTCCCCTGTCTGCTGTATAGAGAGTACGCTTAAATCAGCAGCGCGAAATGCAAGGATATCATTGATACCATCCCCCACCATTACTACTTTATCATATTGTTCTTTCAATCTTTTCACGATCCCCTCTTTTTTCTTTGGCGTTGATATCTCATATACGCATTCAAGAGGAACACAGACGTTTTTTGCAAGCGGCTGGAGGTTTCGCATACTGTCACCCGATGCTATATATACGGCTATGCCCTTGTCCGTAAGGGTCTGTATCACAGAACAGCTATTGGAATAGATTTTTCCACCTGTGCAGATGACATACGGGATGCTTCTTGTTTCCACATCGATTATGAGCCCAACACCCATGTAGAAAATATTCTTGCATCTTTGTTTGACAGCAGACATCACATCCTGAAGATCAGACATTGTTGCCTTTGTATCGTTTTTCACAACCGATAGGGCCGTATCGCTATCTACCTGGGCTCTTGAGCAGCCAACATCGATGCCTATGTTGTATTTATCGATAAAATCGGAAACCAGCATATCTGGCGGGCATTTTTCGAGCCTGTTAGAATCGATCTGCATTACAAGAAGTGCGCAATATGGTTTTTTACCAACAAGTTCTGTTGAAACGACCTCATTTAGAATAGCGCCAGTATTTACGTTCTTTGCCACCCGGTACATGCGAAGCAGTGTTCCTGCACTGTCAAAGACAACAGCAATTTTCATAGCATACACACGTTTTTATGAATAATTACCTTTTCTAAGAAAATAGCATATTTAAATTTTCTCCTCAAAAAGAATGTCAGATAGTTTTGCCAGTTCCTCCGGAGAAATGGTTTCCGCCCTCCTGTCAATCATATCAGGAGGCAGTTTTTCCAGCGCTTTATCATTGATCCCAAGAAATGCTGTATTATTTAATATGGCGTTCTTAAGTTTTTTTCGTCTCTGTGAAAAAGCTGCTGTTATGAATTTCATGAAAAAATCCACGTCATTCACTTCATAAGGCGGCAGTCGCGGTACAAGCCTGACTATCGCTGAATTGACCTGAGGAGGAGCACTGAAAGCCAGCCGTGGCACGACTTCTATGATCTCAACATTTGCCCGATACTGGACTGCTATCGAAAGCCGGCCATAATCCTTACTGCCTGGTATAGCAACCATTCTTTCTGCAAATTCATGCTGATACATAAGAATACCCATATCGAATTTATTTTCCAGCAGTTTGAAGGTCACAGGTGACGAGATTGAATAAGGCAAATTAGAGATCACTTTATTAAAATGGGGAAAATCCTGTTTCATCGCATCCCCTACGATAACTTCAACGTTATCAAATCTGTTCAGAGAAGATGCGAGTTCCGGATCAACTTCAATCGCGATGACTTTGCCTGCCTTGCGTGCAAGTTTTTCTGTCAGGTTACCGAATCCCGCGCCTATTTCAAGAACAGTATCCAAACTATTTAAATGTCCGTACTCGATGATCCTGCTAAGGACCTGTTCATCAATTAAGAAATGCTGGTCCTTTTTATACCATTTCATCTTCTGGGGGGCATAGGGGTTGTAAAAACACGATATTTTATATTATCGTCCTTCAATTCATCCATAACCCTATGCGCAATAAGTTTTTCAGGAGCATGAAGACCTTTTATCCTTTCAACAAGATTCTTAAAACTTTCAAATTTACCCTTCTTTTTCTCTTCTATTATTCCCCACATGAGCTTCTTTCCAATTCCTGGTAACAGCTCAAGCATATGAAGACGCGTTGTTATCGGATATGCATCATTAAAGAAAGCCAAAAACCGCGTTTCATTTGCAAGAACTATTTTTTCAATAACAGCGGGAAGCTCCAGCTGTGCTCCATGGGTAAGCTCATTATAAGCGATACGTCTCTTGACATGATCGATAACAGGACGATCTCCATCCCCGATATAAACTTTATCATAGACATTAGGGACTACATTCTCTTTAGGTATAAGCTCCATCAAAACAAAATGTTTTTCCCCGATTGCATGAATAAGGGGCTTTTTTTGATACATCGGGCGGGAATCATCAGAACGCCCATAATGTAGATAATCCAGAATGTAAGCTGTGTCTTCTTTTTCTTGCCTTTTCCCTAGGGTTATCATCAAATACCACTCACTTTGGAATTTCTCTAATTCAAACTGTTAATATTTAGAAAGATGCTTATATAGTTTTATGATTAGTTTCAGGTATATTTCATCACAAGCTCAAGAATATCCTTCAGTTCTTTTTCACTCAGGGTATATCGTTCTTTCGCATAAATCGACCTGACCTCATCATTGGTCAGAGGAAGGATATCGACTATCCTTACAGCTATCTCCGGTTTCATTTTTTCAAGTTTTAATAACTCGTTCATTAATTCCCGGGATTTCCCTGGTTCCAGCCTGGCAAACATTTCAGCATGAGAGATCGCCTTACGCAACTCATATCCGAGTTCTTTATCCTCCTTTGCCCTCTCTTCTCTAACCTCTTCAAGCAGGTTCCTTACCTCACCAAGAGTCAAAATATCTTCACTGATTATCTGCTTCACTAACATTATTTCACCAGTTATTTCTGGGGGGTCAAATGCTCTGGAAGAATGATAACTTCTTTCATCAGTCCGCCATCCCTGACTTCAACAATATAGGCCCGGCCACGCTGGGTCATGACTTTTCCAGTCCTGCCCTGGAATTTGGGATGAGGCATTCCATTCTGGATGCTCGGGTCAAGATCAATGTTCACAATGTCTCCCTCATGGAACTCCTGGATCGCCCTGCTGATCGGTGATAATCCTTTTTCTCTGACTGTTTTCTTTAATTTATATCGTGATTTTCTTCTTGTTCCGTGGGTTTTTGCCATAATATTTCTCCGAACTATGATTGTTATTTTATCCTACTTTAATTACTTCAAGTTCAATAACTTTTGCCTCGCTTCCTGTCAGTGAAGCTACACTGGGTATTGTACGTCCACCATCGCCAGAAACCAACTCCTTGACATAGAGTCCGCCTTCACAATTAATGACGAGGACAGCAGTATTTTCATTATACGATTCGAGTTCGACCGAGTGTACCTTTCGTACTCGTTCAAGGTCCGCGCGCCTGTGAAGTACTCTGGTGGGTGTTTTCTGTTTGATGAGAGTCTGGCTTATTACGTTAATGGATGATTTAAGTTTTTCCTCTGTTGTATTGTGGGTGATCTTGAGACGATATACTTTATCCACTTTCATGGATTTTAGCTGTTCAACAGTTTCACTCTCAACGAATTTTAATCCAAGCACTTCGATCTTACCCTCTGCACCACGGTTTATTCCAGCTTCCAGGGCTTCCAGGTCAAGACTCCTGATATGGGGTTTCTTTGCCTCAACAACAAATGGCCGCCCATCCCCAAGCATAAGGGCATCGATATCCTCGCGCCCTGCGCCATGAAAAGCAGTATCTGCGCATCGCGCTGCTGACATTAGATGCGGCTTTATCAATTCATCCACTGATTCCTGGTACATCTTTCCGGTATTGTCGCATCGTTCACATCCTCTCCCGCCGCATTCCCGGCATGGCCACCTTGTCTGGGGTATTCCACGGATAAGTTTCCGATACCTTCCGTAGATGTAAAGTGAATTTATTTCTACATCGACAGTATCATTTTCAAGGTCAAGAAGCGCCACAACCTGTGGTTTTTTAAGGTTTGCTCTCTTTCCTGTAAGCTTTTCTATCCTTTTCCCGACCTCACGGTTCAATTCTGTCTTCAAAGGTTCGGCAAACGTAGTCCCGCTTTCTGCCCACAATATCTCTTCATTCTCAGCAAGAAGTCCTGTAACCTTTGTTCCTACCAGGAAATTATTATATTCATAATCCAAAAGGACTTCAACAGACTTTGTTACCCACGAATCTATTTTCAAAAAAAGATTATTGCATACCCAGCATTTTATTTCACCTCTGCTTCTGGCAAGCTCATCCTGTAGTTCTTTATCTTTTTCTGCTCCTGCATGCATAGCAAGCACAAGTTTCAGTGCGGCCCCGCGCATGTCATTGGAAAGCCCGGTGGAAAGCTTTGCGAACTGCCTGCCCAGGCAGTGGTCGCATATCGGACCTTCATGAACGATCTTACGGGCTGTATCAAGGATTGTCATCTGGCTCACATTATGCATGGTGTTCTAAATATGTTTCCATTACCAGGCTTTATAATCCCCAAAATGCTTATTATCAAATTCAAAAACAGGTCTTGCAGTTGATTTGTCTTTCTTCTCTATGAACTCAGTGGCTGACTGCTTCTCATTAAAACCAGTATTCACTAACGCTGTAGTTGTCAAAAAGGTCTTGTCATAAGCCTTATATTCAGTCCATCCATCCCTGTATTGTCCCATATATCCAAGAACAGCCTTAGAAGGAATAACTTTCTTCATAAAACTTGAATTTTCCTTAACAGATAGTTCTCCGCTTTGCATCATACTTGTGACTGTAACCATCCAGCCATCGCAGTCATCCTTCATACCGTGTGTCAGGTAATATTCGGGCATGACCCACGCATCTTCATCTGGAGGGTAATGGAACTGATCATTATCTGAAACATATGTATTGATAAATGGTTCATCCGTCCACTGAAGAACATTGCCTTTCGTATCAACTCTCAGCGGAACCGGTTTGTTCTTATATCGCAACCTCCCGTCATAATCTATGTACAATTTTGAAGCATAGTACTTTACCCATTCATTATTCGGATCAATATATGAAGCAGGGTCACTTGCATGCCAGATATCGTGGTCTTTATTGATCCGGTAGGGCCTCATAGTCGGTATGGATGTTGGTTCAGGATATGTTATTTCCATTGGTTCGGGAAGTAGAGCGGCCATAGTTTGTAATTGAATATCAGCAGCCGCCTGGACAGGTGTTTCAGGCTCTGGCAATAAAATATTTGTTCCTTTTACAGCCTGGGATTGCGCGCCCACAAATACGATCTGAAGCGCAAGTATTCCGGAAAGAATTAATACCGACGCGGTTAATAGATTCATCGCTCTCTCCAAAGGGGGGCCTGGGCAGTGCCACGTTTGGCGACAGGACACTGCTCAATCTTTTTTATTCGGGTCTTATCTCATGAAAAATGTAAACAGTCTTTTCTTAAAACGGGTCACATTATCATAAGTATTATAATAATTAACAATATAATGTTAATGTGTTTTAAAACTTTCCATCAAAAAAATATAAAAATTATGAAACCTATTGACCCGAAGGTAACTATTTCCTATCCATCTCGTTATGCAATAATACGATGCAGTGGTCAGCATGCAAAGAAAGCGGCCCTACACTGATTATTTCAGGATTATATCCCGTAACCATTCTCTCCTCATCCTCAGTCAAACCCAAATGGTCCCCAAGTAAAAATAAAGGATCTAAAGCTTCACCGAAATTCTTTTTGCGGATATCTTCGCCATCTTCACGTAAATAGGTAATTTTCTTATCCAGCTCCTTTAAAAGAACATCCAGATCTCCTTTTCTCACTCTAACTCCTGGTGTGGATTCAGTCCAGAAATCCTGTGCATTCTTTTCAAGCGCTTTTTTTATTAATGATGCAGCGCTTCGTTCATCAGGGCTCAGATACCTGACCACGCTGCCATCAAAACATATCAGTTTTTGGGGGGATGGTTCACCTTTCAATACAAGAAAAACACGAACATCTCTTCTCAGATCATGAGAAAGAAATAGCGCGGCATTAACGCACCTGCACAGGATGTCCATGCGCCCGGCCGCCCCGGGAAGGTCGTTGAGGGAAAACGTTCCGGTGACTGCTTTATGTCCGATGATTATAAAATCTTTCATGTAAGGGAGAAATGCATGATGAATATTAAAATTAGCCTATGAACCTCCATGTATTTAGTGGCAAAAATTGAACAAACCAAAAGTGTATTATATAGCGAGTAATTATAGAATCGAATATGAGAACTAGTATTTTCATGGGATATGTGAGCCTCCCAGAGAGGTTCAAAGAAGACTTAATGTTTCTCTGGGACTTTTCCGATAATCAAAGAAGAGCTTTTCTGCCTTATATTGCTGACATCTACAAGACAGAGACCTCAGCAGACCGTCAAATTGTGGTCGAAAAAGCTTTAAAAGAGATTGGTGGAAACGCTGAAGAAAATCTTAAAATAATTAATTTACTACTGTATATATATAGCTCATGGAATCCCATGCAAGATACACCTTCAGACTTCGTTAAGGACCTCGAGGACCTGCATCTACTTCCTGTTGGAAAGAGAGATGAAACCTTGGCATTTATTTTGGAATTTTTCTCCATAATTGAGGCAGATAATAATCGTCGTTTAAAAAAAATCTTCGCCGTATCTGTACTACCTTCTTACGTAGGCATTGAAACAATTGTAGATTTTCGTTCAATAATCAAACAACCTTATGATAGTATTATTGGTAGAAATATTGAAGATTATAATCCAGAGTGTGTAGATTTTATCCCTATAATTCTCATCAAACTTGAACGCAATGCATCCCCTAAAACATTTGAGTTTCAATGTGAAGAGAATGATCTTGATACATTAATTGAATCACTCCAAGCAGTCAAAAAAGATCTCGAAGTCTCCAAAAATACATTGTTTGAAAGAAGGGACACGACATGAAAAGAGTTGCTGAAAATTATTCTTTGAGCGAACCTTATGCTGAGTCGAAAAGCAACTATATTGCACATTTAGCAAGAGGTGGAAATTCACTTCCTAAAAACTTATCAATTAGGAGAGACTCTATTGAAAAAGAATATAGTCCATTAATGAGAAAATATCGTCAAGAGCCTAAATATTCTTTACAGATTAGTAATAAAATAAATTTTGGTTGGAAAGAAAAATTTCCTATCATTAGAGAAATCTCTATGATAGAGGCGACAGAGTCGTCGATGTTTAAAGAGTTCGATAAGTGGAAATCAGAAGAAAAGTATAAAAAATTGTCAATCAAACCAGCAGAATCTATACAAATCGCAAGAATTTTCGTTACGGAAGAAGCGTCTTTGGAAGTGCTCTTTATGTTGGCTGATGAAGGCACACAGTCTATTGAGGAACTTTGTAATACTATCCCACCTAAGGATGCAACTGTTAAAGTACTATTTGATTTATGGGGCCATGATATAATATCGGTGAAAGGAGATAAAGTAACAATTACTCCTCGTGGGCATGAACTCGTTTTGAAGTTGCTAAAGAACTCCCCAAAAAGATGAATTATGTCACGTTATGAAGTTTATATAGAAAGGGCTAAGAGAACCAGAGAAAATGCTAGGCATGAGCCCATTGTAATATTGGTGTGGGGTCCGGGAAATCCAGGCCAGAATGTTCTCCCTGAGAAGCTCAAAGCGTATGAGAAACGTTTAAAAATAAAAAAACATCTAAAAAATAAGTTTCCACGTGCAGAGGTCTTTTTTAGTGAGGATAAGGAGATGAAAGAGCCTGTTCAGACAGGCCAGAGTCAACTCCAAGCAGAAGCAATGCAGGCAAAAAATGCTGATTTGATATTAATGCTGGACCTTGGAAGAGGAGTAGATTTGGAATTGGACCATTTTATTCCAAAATATCCTTGGTTTCGTGATAAAGCATATGTTTTTCTTCCTATACGGTACGTGTCAACAAAGGGACTAGTTGCTGAAGTATTGGATAAGCTAGAAAGTCATCATATTATAGGATTCAGTGAACTGGAATTTGAAAGTTGTAAGTTAGTGACAAAAAAGGCTTTTGAGGTAGCATATACAGTTGCGATGGACCATTATATCCAAAGATGACGTTTTTATAATGGTCAGTTGGTCAATAAAGCTTCAGGTTATTCTCAACGACTTGCATGCTTTAAAAAAAATAGAGTTTGGATTTTTTCAGGAAAAGATAGTTATTAATGTTGTCAGAAAAACTTATAACTTCGATTTTCCATTAAGATAAGGTGATATTTTCTGCCCAAGAAAGCTTTAATTAGCGTTTCTGATAAAAATGGTATAATTGATTTTGCCTCCGGGCTCGCCAGATTCGGATTTGAGATTATTTCGACAGGCGGGACTTACTCGGTATTAGAGAAAGCCGGAATAAATGTAAGAGATGTTTCCGATATTACGGGATTCCCTGAGATGATGGACGGTAGAGTAAAAACACTTCACCCGAAAATCCACGGCGCTATTCTTGCATTACAGGATAAACCATCCCATGTAAAGGATGCCAGGGAACATGGTATTGAATTTATTGATATCGTGGCTGTTAACCTTTACCCATTTGAAAAAACAGTGGAAGGTAATGGTAAAGGTAAAGCAAACCTTGAAGATGCTATTGAAAACATAGATATCGGAGGACCGGCTCTTGTAAGGGCTGCAGCAAAAAATTACACTCATGTAGCTGTAATTACTGACACAGCAGATTATCCTTTGATCCTGGAAGAACTTAAAAAAGGCGCTATAAGCCTTGAAACTAAGAAAAAACTTGCAGTCAAAGCTTTTAGAAGAATTGCAGATTATGACTGCGCAATTGACACATACTTAAGCCGCGCCCTTGGGAATGAAGATATCCTTCGCATGAAATTCGTTGAAGGAACGACGCTAAGGTATGGTGAGAACTGGCATCAGAGCGCGAAATTTTATAAAGAGCCCGGCGTAACCGAACCCACGATCGCAAATGCAAAACAACTGCATGGAAAAGCGCTTTCTTACAACAATTATGTGGATGCGGAAAGCGCCCTGAATGTAGTTCTCGGATGCAAAAAGAAAATAGCAGTTTCGATCGTAAAACACAGCAACCCATGTGGACTTGCAACCGGCAATACCCTGAAAGAAGCGCTGTCAAGGGCATGGGACGGGGATCCTGTTTCATCGTTTGGCAGTATAATCTGCATGACCCGCAAACCTGATCTTCTTGCTCTTGAATTCTTAAAAGGCAGGTTCGTGGAACTTATTATCGCCCCGGGATATGATGAAGAAGGGCTTTTTTACCTCAAAAATAAGAGTAAAGACCTTCGTATCCTTGAATTGTCAATGGATGATGGAAAACCACTTGAGAATACATACCGCTATATCGTGGGAGGAATGCTTGTCCAGTCAAGGAACAGGGGATTATATGAAAAATGGGATGTTGTGACGCAGCATCAATTCCCCGAAGAAAAGAAGGGACTTTCTGAGTTTGCATTGAATGCCTGCAAATATACAAAATCAAATGCCGTGGTTATTGCCAGGGAGTATGAAAAAGGATGTTACCAGATACTTGCGATAGGGGCTGGCCAGCCAAACAGGGTGGATTCGATAAAGAAACTGGCTGCCACAAAAGCAAGAGAGAACCTGAAGATACTTTTCGAAAGGGAAAAACCCGATATAAGCGAGGATGAATTCGTTAAAAACATCATGAGTGAGTGCGTCATGGTATCAGATGCATTCTTCCCGTTCGATGACAGCATCATTCATTCAGCCGAGAATCATATCAGGTACATCGTGTCTCCAGGCGGTTCGATAAGGGATAAGGAAGTTATTGCAACGGCCAACAGGCTGGGCGTGTCGCTTGTGTTTACGGGTATGAGGCATTTTTACCATTAATCCTTGATCCGTCTTATAATAATCAATCCTGCAATATTAACTATCAATATGAGAATAATTGCGATCAATGCCCTGTTGCTGATATTGAATAAACTCTCCGGTTTTTTAAAACTGAATTGTTTATCAGAATCAAGCGACACTATTTCTTCAAATGTACCACCATCTCCTGTTGCTTTCAGGGTATAACTTGAATTCAAGGGGAGGCCAGCGAAAATAAGTTCGGAATCCGAGCGCTCGTGAAGTTTTTGGCCATTATTCCATAATGAGACCTGGTACTTCGAATCAGCTTTTACATAGATACTGGCATATTTTTTTATATTGATGGCATTGCCATCTCCATACTGAAGATTATCGGGAAGGTCAAGCACACCCAGAAGCGTAGGAGCAAGGTCTTCCTGTTGATATTCACCCCCGATGATTCCCGTTACAGCATTTGGGGAGAGTATTACAAGAGGTATTTTCAGGCTTTCAATCCTTGTTGAATATTTATCAGAGCTATGCCCTCCACGTTGTGCATTCATTGTTGCAAAAGACATTCCATGATCTGCTGTCAGGAAGAATGCAATATTATTGTCAAGCGCTGTTTTATAAAGGGGATAGATATCCGAATCAAGGCTCTCGATCAATTTCATGTAATCATCAGCCCCCAAATTATGTCCTCCGCTATCAATTGCCCCGATATTTACGGTCAAGAGGAATCTCCGGGAGGGATGTTTTTTTATCATGTCTAAAGCTGCGGCATTTGCAGCATCAATGCCCCATCTATTATATGCAGAATATTTATCCACATCTTTTTTATCATCAAGATAAGCAGGAAGTTTCATCTTCCACTCATACATCAGATCATAAACGCCATCAGGCGCATTCTTTGTTTGTATTGACATTAGCGGCTCATCAATAGAATTATTTTCGGCAAATAGAATTATATCCTGCTCGCTTCGCATATTCATAAAATCCCCTTTTTCCATTATAGCAAGATTTACAAAGCCATGTTCTCTTGTAATATCAAATATTGTTGCCCCAGGATAACCCACAGCTTCCTCGTTTGCATCAGAAAAACCTGTTACGATCACAGAATGCGCAATTCCCGTTATAGGATGTTTTGTCCTTATATCCGCGATCCTTGCTCCGAATGACAGGTTCCCGGTCCTAGCTTTTGAAAGCAAAGAGCCGTCTAATGCTAAAGGTGAAGTTTCAGGATAATAATAGGAAGAGCCAAAGCCATCAACTATGAAAAGGATAGCGCTTTGCGGTCTTTTCACTTCGTTCAATGTTATCTCAGATACTGCTAATGCGGTGTATGGTGTTGAAAATAATAATACACATAATAATATAATTACAAAATTTTTTATCATATGGCGCTGATTAGCGGGAATAAAATAAAAAGATTGCGCAATATAAATGTATTAAATTACATATTTTAACAGTTGTAGAACCGAACGGAAAACGAGATAAGGCAGAATATATATAATAAAATACCAATTAGTGTATAATGGAGTCGATATCGGATATCATATCTAGGGGTGTTAAGCCAGGTGTACGTATGCTTTTTGACATGAAAGATGTCATTTATGATCGCAAATGGCTTTCCAATGCAGAAAATTCGGAATTATATTATATGTACCGTGAGCTTTCACTGAGCAAAAAAGATGCCGCTGCCATGAAAGAACATGGCCTGAGGTACGATATTACAGTAATTCCGCCACAGATGCTGGGAAATGAATTTGTAAAAACAGCAGGTCATTATCATCCACTTGTTCCCGGAACGCAAATCACGTATCCTGAAATATATGAAGTACTGGGCGGCGAAGCAACGTATATACTGCAAAAACCGGATAATGAAGGAATAAATGATGTGATCCTGGTAAAAGCAGATGCAGGCGATAAGGTAATAATCCCTCCAGGCTACGGCCATCTTACCATCAATGCATCAAACAAAGTATTGAAAATGGCTAACTGGGTGGCGCGCGACTTTGAGTCCATATACCAGCCAATAAAAGAAAAGGGCGGAGGCGCATATTTCATTCTGGATAAAGGAATGGTTAAAAATCCGCGATATGAACATGTGCCCGAAATCAAGTCTGGCAAACCCGCAAATCTTAAAGAATTAGGATTGCAGAAAAGCAAAGAGATGTACGGGCTCGTGCGGGATTTAAAAACACTCGAATTCCTTACAAAACCTCATGAGTATGCATGGGTTTTCGAAGAGGTACTTGGTAAATAATTACAATATATTCCATTTCTGGGCAATATTTTAAATGGGCGAGATATTTACCGATCCTATGATAAAGGTCTCGGATATTACCACATATCATCCTAATATACAATATCGCTATGTTCCCTTAGTGTCTATAACATAAGAAAATCCTTCATAACCCAATGAAATGATCATACCGAGCAGACTGTCTTTTTTATTTGTATCCAGCTCACCGGACAATGTAAATCTTAATTGAGGGTAATTATCTTCTATTTTTAGAACAGTCACAGGTGAAAGAGTTCTTTCAATTTCACTACGCATAGATCTAAAACGTAGTCTATCTAAATTTCTTGATGGATTCATTTTCTCCCTTAGTGCTTCAACTTGTTTTATTAAAAAATTAATTTTCGCATCAGAATCTTCTTCTTTAATAGGTTGAGCTGATGAACTCAAGCCAAAATATGTCCATAAAGAATTAGAATCTTGGCATTTTTCAAAACTAACTTTGATATGATTGGCTAAATCTTCAATTTGGTCATCTAGAGTCCAAGGATTCAAAGCACTAAAATATGTGTGATTATTTATTATTGCCGTGTCAAATGGAACTTTTTCTGTTAAATCATCTTTAATCATACATACAGGCTTATTTAATGATGTTCTTATACCCAATTCAAAAAAACATTTGGATTGAGAACAGACATGTCACATAAAACAAAATCTGCTGATTCAATATTCCTAATAATTTCACCATGAATTAGTTCTGAACCTTTCGTTTTTGGTAAGACAGGTTCAAAGCCAGCTTTTTTAATAGCAGGTATTAACAAATGGTCTAAAACATGATTAAAATGGTCTTTGTCCCCCAAATATTTTTGCACCCAACTTTCAGGAGTGGAAATGGGCATGATTATAAAACACTTAGTTAAATTCTTTTCCATTATAGGTTTCATTTTTAGTAATCACCTAATTTCAGCTTTCAAATACTCTGAATTTATATTAAAACATACCGTTTAACAGTAACCGTTACAATTGGTATTGGTAGTTATGTCAGTGTTCAACACTATCAGTGTGCAACACTACTTGATTTTCAATAAACAACCCGAAATAATTTAATACGGGGTTATGGTGAATTGTGGTTACGTTTATAGTTTTAAATTATAATTCAAAACTCATCCATAAATATATCAAACCCTTTTGGTAACCTTTTCTTAAAAATATTGTATAAAAATCCCCAATACATCAGAGTAATTACAGCCACACCAATTAGTTGACTTAATTCAAAAAGCTTTCTGGTATAAGTATTGTAGATCATATATAAAGGAAATCCAAATAACAATATTATAATAACATAAGGAAGATTTTTTCCTATTATATTTTTTTTTTGTCTATTTGCATAACGTGGATTGAATATTACCATTTTTGGCACAGATTTCTTAATTGGCTTGCCTACGCCTTTTATTATACCATGAATATCAATATCTTCTTCTGATATACCTGTATGAATTATTTGGATAATTCCCCCCTCATCTTTGTCAATGTATTCGAATTGCAGTTTAACAAACGAATGGTCATCAGAAGTGGAAATTGAAAATTGATTTGCTGGATTTTTTACATATAAAACTTTTGCGTCAAGAATTTCAATACCTTCTTTAACATTTATGGTTAATGGTTCCGTATTTGGGATATCTTGATAGTTTATAGTGTCATTTCCAGCATTCCAAAACGCTAACTTAGTAACGGTTAAATTCTTGATCGGTTTACCCCTGAAAAGCATTTCGAGGGATTCAATCTTACTAATCAAATCCTCAATAAGATTAATGCTCCGAATAGCATAGTATGGTGATTTTATTTTCTTGCTTTTTAGATAAAAAACTACTGCTAACACTAAACCAATAATCGCTATTATAAAACTTGCAACGCCCAGTAATGGATTAGTTACTAAATAATCAACCAATTGTGATAATGAACTCATAATTATTAATGTGTATATTACAAAAATATATGTATAAATATTTTTCGCATAAATACAGCCCAACCCGCCTCATGAAGAGTCTATGCACCATATTAAAAAAATTTATAACGTTATAATGTATTCGCTTTCGCTTTCACACTTATTCTATATTAGCCAAGAACGGCACAAAACGTCCGTGAAGACGTCTTGATGGACGAACCGTAGCACATACTCTCATACCGTTCCGTTCCACTCCGAGCCTTCATTACGCTACGAGTCCAGAGCGCCCCCATTCTTGTTACTCGGGGGTCAACCCCATACCTCAAAGCGCTGTTGTGCTTGCGCTGGAAGGGGTATGCACCCCTTCCAGACCTACCCCTTGGGGCGCTCATTCCAATATTTATAGAGTTTGCCCTGATTTTGAGGACTACACTCGTTTCTTCATTCTCGAAATAAAGAACACCATAGCCAGAGCCCCTATAACTGGAACAGCAATTGATGGGAATTCCGGAATTTCCTGAGTGCATGGTCCTAAAGTGTCAAGACCTGTTTCACCATGTCCTATAGCTCCAATATGAGCATTAAGAGCACTTTCAGCTATCTCGATAGTCTGTGGATTATTGATGTTACCAGGCGGGTAATGACAGATTGTAACCTTATTTTCTGGTATTGCTACTGCTCCCATTGGAACAAAGAATATTAACAACAACATGGCTGTAATTATTGTTCTCCATAAGTTATTATAAATTAACTCCATATATATTACACCTACCAAAATACTATATTTGTCTCTTTTCATATATACTTAATCACTTTATAAAATTTTTAATGATGACCATTATAGTAATGATGTTATCTGGAACATAATTATGGACTTATCTTTATAATTATATCTTAGATACAATATATTCCAATTTTGGGCAATATTTTTAAATAAGCGGGATATTTACACATCCCATGATAAAAGTCTCAGACATTACCACTTACACTAAATGTCCCAGGATGTGCTATTTCACAAATAAGGGGCACGACCTGGTAAGCGAAGTCTCATCAGGATATCTGGAAAGACTGATCCTGAAAGAACTGGCCATGACATATGGATCTGCATGTAATTGTTCTGATATACAAAATTTCCTGAATAATGAACTTGAAAGGATCTCAAATGAGATCCGTGTGATCTACCGTAATGAATTGATCAATATTGATGATGCAGCGATCGCAAAATCCATAATGGATATACGCCCCCTGATCGGAACAATTTCTTTAAATCTGCCCGTAAATAGTGAATTCTATTCAGGCGAGTTCATTCAGGATGAACCCGTTTTACGCTCGGATAAATTCGGACTTTCTGGCAGCCCTGACAGGTTGTTAAAAATAAATGAAAACCTTGTCCCTTCGATAATAAAAACCGGAAATATGCCTGAAAATGGCGTCTGGAACAGCGACCGGCTCCAGTTGACCGCCTATTCAATTCTCGTGGAAGAAAAATACAATTCAATTGTTGAAAAAGGATTTGTCGAATATGCACGCTGGGGCATGGTAAGACCAGTTGTTATCAAACGACATGAGCGCAGGAAAGTCCTGCAGGTGATGGATAAGATAAAGAAGATCCAGGAGGGCTTTATGCCGGAAAGACCAAAAGATGCTCCATGCGAATATTGCGGCTTTGTCGGGATATGCGATGTAAAATCCACTCTCGCATCGAGATTTTTTTAAAACAAGGAATTATCATGAAATTCCAGACAATATCAGTGTCTTATATTTCATTTCTTGGTATGAAATAAATTAACAACGAACTAAGACGAACACGTACGAACTCTGGCCGCGTGAGTTCGTATCAGTTCGTTCAGTTAGTTGTTTTTTTTCATGTTCATTTATGAACCAAGGGTTCATAGCCGACTATGAGGTGAATAAAATCAAACCCCGCAAAGCGCGCCAGGAACGCAAAGTGTTCATGAAATTAGTATTGAAAATTAGGTTCTTAACTATAAATGACTTCCAGACAATATCGCGATCAGAATTTCGCTCCTGTCAGCGTTTTTGTCTCAGTAACTCCTTTTAAAGCCCTTATTTTATTGACCACGATCTCGCTTAATCCCTCATAATCGTTTGCCTGGATTTTCGCGATCAGGTCGTAATCACCAAAAAGAGGATACAGTTCCTGGATCTCTTCCCATTTTATCATGGTATCAAATATTTTTTTTTCCGCTCCAGGCGTAACATTGATCAATACGAAACCTATTGCCATTAATTTTCACCCATGACCCTACTATTAGGTTTTGGGAATATAATATTATCCAAACGAATAAACATTATATTTTCATCTTACGATCACAGTGCCTGTTGTATTTTGATATTCTTTGTACGATGGATATTCAGCCAGGACAAATGTATATTTTCCCTCCTGTTTGAATTGATATTGATATCTGCCCGGATACAGCATGAGCTGTTTTTCGAACAAACCATCGTTGCTCACCAATACGAGCCTGGTGCGCTGGTTCTCCTCATTGTTCCAGGTTATAGTATCCGATTTGTTTATTGTTATGACCTGGGGATAAAAACCATGAGCAACATCAATTTTTGTAGTATAATTTTTTGGTTCGATTATTGAGGCTGGAATAGCAACAGGGGTCATAGCAGATATTGTTGTAGGAACAATAGCAGGATTTGCAGGATTTTTCAGGGTAACTGATGATACTGTAGCATTGTTATTCTGTAATCCTGATTGCACAGGAACAAAATAAGTAAAAATTGTATAAATAACAATTAATCCAACTATTGCAGCAAGCGCTATCATCTGGTTTTTGGATAACTGGAAACCTTCCTTAATATCTTCAGGCTTTTTTGTCTCCGCAAAATCCTGGTACCAGTCGCAAACAGGATTCAGGCAGAACTGCGCAACCGGGATCTCAACAAATCCAAGCCCGATGGATTTTCGTACACTTTTAGTCTGGACAAAACCACCGCATTTCGGACATCTTTCAGCAAACTTCATGAGCATCATTATTGTTGTGGGCATTATTAAAATTATCGAATAGAAATCTTTAATAAATGACATAACCAACAAAATACAATGCATATAAAACCTGAAATTCGGATCCTTGCTATTGATGACTCACCTTTGATAAATGAAAAAGTAATGATCATCGGGGCTTTTTTCCGTGGCGGTGAGCAGCTTGACGGGGTCCTGAGAGCCCATATCACAAAAGACGGCATGGATGCGACTGATGTTTTGATCCGTATCATTAAGGATTCAAAATATTATACCCAGATAAGGGTTATAATGCTTGATGGAGTCACATATGCGGGATTTAATCCTGTGGATATAACCTGCATCTGTAAAGAAACTGATCTGCCTGTAATTGTTTTCATGCGTTCCTGCCCTGATTTTGGTAAAATCAAGCTTGCTCTTTTACATCTCCCTGACCCTGAAAAAAGATGGGAGATAATCGAGCGCGCAGGCACGATATATAAAATAGAGCAGGAAAAACCCGTTTTTATCCAGGTATGCGGACTTGATAAAGAAAGCGCAGTTGAGATAATCCGATTAACCTCAACGCACAGCAATATCCCGGAGCCGCTTCGCGTGGCGCACATTATAGCCACCGGGGTTGTGCTGGGTGAATCAAAAGGCCAGGCGTGACCAATGATCCATTTATTATCATCAATAATAATGGTAAACACCACAAGGCATATATACAATGAATAATCATTACTAATTGTGATGAAGATGAAAACATTAATTCAACGTAAAACTCAATATAAATGTCCTAATTGTAAACATCTAATACCGCTAAGTAATGCTGATTTCATCAAAGGAGTTGCAATGGTGTCATGCGTGGATTGCGGAAGAGATGCTTTTACTATCGAAGAAACTCTGTTGTAACAGTTTAAAACTTATAACGTGGGGTAAAGGGATAGGGGGGTAGGGTGATAGTTCACTTAGTTAAATCCTCTGGACATATACTTTAAAAGTCTTCCCGTCCTGCTTGACAGCAAGTATTTTATTTCCGGATTTTTTTGCCCATGAATCAATATTCTGTGGTGCAACCGGATCATCGGCTGTTATCAGCAGAATTTCACCGCTTTTTAACTGCTCGACGCGTTTTTTTGTGAGTATGAGCGGATATGGGCAGCATTCGCCGCGCACATCAAGTGTATCATCAGGAATAATCTCAGACATAGATTACCCAATTTGACTCTTAATTATTTAAAACTGACTGATTAATAAATCCTTATATCCTTCTTTGACAATCCTGACTCCTGTGATCCCATGAAACCAATAGAAAAAGCATCCGGCATCGGTGGAATGTTAACAGCTTTCCGGAAACTTGCGCGGGGAAGGAAAAAGATAACATTTATCGGCTGCCCGGGCTGGTGCAATCCTTTTGCAGAACTTCTTGGATATGTTTTACGTGATGCGGGAAAAGAGATGGTATTTATTCCGAACCTCAGGAAAGATATGGCAGCAAAGGTCGAAATGACTGATTACGGGATGCAGCTTGGTGAAAAGGCAGACCCTTCTTCTGATACTGTTGTGCTTCTCGGCGGCCTTGCCATACCAAAAATGGAAGTGGATGTAAGAGGTTTGAATACAATGATAGATGAGATCACTAAAGGACATCCTGACCGGCAAATCCTGGGCGCCTGCATTGGCGGGGTTTTCCAGAAAGCAGGATGGGATAAATTGATCGATTTTGATTATCTAATGGACGCTGACATGGAAGTTGTGACGTACGGATTTAAATAATATTATGGTTTTCAAATACAAATACTAAATACGATCATGAACAAATTAGCAACACTTTTTATAAAAACAAGCCTGGTCTACCTTACCCTTAGCACGATCCTGGGTGTACTCATCACTATTGGTCCGGGATACAGTTTCATGCATTCGCATTTTGCACTTATTGGGTGGGTATCATTCATGCTTTTCGGGCTGGCATATGAAAGCATCCCGCGCTATACCAGCAGGGCGCTTCATAGCAGAAAACTCGGAATGATACAATTCTGGCTTGCCAATATCGGATTGATCGGTCTTTCGCTTTCATACCCATTTATGAGAATGTATATACTCAAAGAAAAGGACGCTTCTGATGCTGCAACAGCAGTTATGATCTTTGGCCTGATAGAGGCTATTTCAGTTTTCATATTCGTATATAATATCTGGAAATCGATGGGTAGTACAGGTTCTTCAAAATAAGATTTTTGGAAATGATTATTACTTTTAAGAACATTAATAGTATTACTATATTATTTAAAAAAAAATTAATATATCATTGAGTAAAAATGCCGTTATGATCTACTGAGGTAACTACAATGGAATGGAAGCAGGATGCATTAAAAGAACTTGAAAAAGTGCCTGAACATGTCCGAAGCATGGCTAAAATGGGCATAGAAACAGCTGTTGAAAAGAAGGGGAAAAACATAGTTTCGATTGAGGATGTGAATGAGGCGGCTATGCAATTCAGGGCCATAATGGGAAAGGAAGAAAAAGAAGCAAAAACAACCAAAATTGCAGTCGTCAGGTGCGATATAGTGAGTGAGACTTGCCCGGGAGTTGCATGTTTTAAGGCATTCAACAAACGAAAAGTACATTTTGAGCAATATGGGAAAGATGCTGAAATGATAGGATTTTTCACATGTGGCGGATGCCCTGGCAGGAGAATTTTCAGGCTTGTGGACAGCCTCATGAAACATGATGTTGATGTAATTCACCTGAGTTCATGTATGCTTCTTGAAAAGAGCTATGCTAGGTGCCCTCATATTGAGGAAATAAAGCAGATGATAACCAATAAGGGTGTTAAGATCGTGGAGGGAACACATCACTGACGAGAATTTCTCAAATGATTTTCTTTCCGTTTGAAAACAATTGCAAATGTTTGAAACTCATTTCATTCATGATCAAACCTGTGGCACCTTTTCGACTCGATTTGACGGTATGGGCTTTGCGCCGCCGGGCAAATAATATTGTGGACCGGTGGGATGGTAAAACATACGGTCGGCTGCTGATACTGGATGGCCAGGCTGTGGATGTTTCGGTCACACAGATCGGCCCACCCGATGATCCCGAGCTTAAGATTGAAGCCGCATACGCTGGATTTTTGTCTATATTAAAACCTGCTTTAGTAACAATAGTGGAACAGATGCTGGGTACCGGGCGAAACCTATTGGAATTCTATGTACTTGCTTCAGGAGATGCTCAACTTGCACAACTGGCTGCACGATTTCGCGGGCTCAAACCACCTCGCTTCCCAACACTCTTCGAGGCGTTAGTCAATGGAATCGCCTGTCAGCAGATAACTCTCACTTCAGGTATTCTCCTGCTCAACAAATTGGCCTCAAACTATGGCATGTCTGTCCGGAAAGAAAGCACAACTGCCTACGCTTTTCCCCGGCCGGAAGACCTGGCAGGACTGGAACCCCAGGACATTCGAAGATTGGGATTAAGCAATAATAAGGCACGTGCAATTATCGAACTTGCCCGAATGATGACTGATAAGCGTCTGATTCCGGAAGACCTGGAAGTACTGGATGATGAAACTGTCCTGGCGCGCCTGTGCCAGTTGCGGGGTGTGGGATGCTGGACAGCTGAATATGTCATGCTTCGAGGTCTTGGACGGATCCATCTATTTCCTGGCGATGATATGGGTGCCCGCAAAAACCTGCAGCGCTGGTTGAAACTAAAAGAGCCGATGAGTTATGAAGATGTCAGGCGTATTCTTTCAAGGTGGGAACCCTACAGCGGATTTCTATATTTCCATTTGTTGCTGGATCGACTTATGCGGGATGGTATCTATGACGAAAACAAAAAACAGTTATGAAAAATCCCCTGTCATATTCACGATTGGGCATTCAAGACATAACCCTCAGTTCAACCATGATACACTCCCCGATAATCTGCACACTTGCCGGCATAAGTTATGCGCATATGCCAGGGCTGGGCGGACTTCGCCACGCACGGAAAGATTCACCTAATACGGGCGGCATAATTCATCTTTCAGGGGTTTTGCTGACTATATGCCTTTTATTAATTCCTCGTGTGGATGTGCTTTAGATTCTATTGCCATGATTTTCACTCCTTATTTAGAATTCATTTATTACTTTAAATATCCTACATAGCAAGAAATAAAAACCACTGGTGGTTCACTCTTTCCCCAATTCTTTCAATTGAGCAATTATATCATTGAACCCGACTTTTAGCTCGAAAGTCTTATACCGTTTAATATCACAAACGTATGAAACACAGTTCAAAGAAGTGATAGGTTTTTGGAAGATTGGAAGATAAAGATTTCAGTGCTGTGGCTGTTTAGTGCTGTGGCTTTCTTGGCTCACCAGATATTGGCGCTAATGGAGCCAGGTGTAATAGCGCGAATAATGGACGGAGAAGTAGAGGGCATAAAAATAGGACCTGAACTGATACTGTTATTTGCAATCTTATTCTTAGTACCATTGATAATGGCTTTCCTGTCCCTGATCTTGAAGGATCCGATAAATCGCTGGGCAAACATCATCGTGGGCGCAGTCTTTGCCGCCCTTTTCATTGGCGTGATTGTGACTGTGGCAAAACTGTCTGGGGAGACACTAATGACGTTTTCAACAGTTGTGGCTCTATCATTGATTGTCTGGTACGCGTGGAAGTCTAAACAGAAAGTCTAAGTATTTCATATTTTTAATGCAAATCTAGATGTTGTCTTCTTCATTTATGGGTTTGCCTTTACAATCCTTGGGATTATCATTTTCGTGCAGCTTAGGGTTACCAAACAGAGCAAATTTAGATTGCTTGATATTTTGTGGCTTTTGGCTTGGTTTGGATTTATTCACGGAATAAGCGAATTTACGGATATGTTTATGCTCATTAAAGGGAATTTTCTTTTCCTGAGAATTCTTGGCGCCTCGGTCTTATTTATTTCATTCTTATTTCTCTTTTTATTCGGTTATCGGATGATTAATATCGGCGAGAGAAAAAGACTCGGTACTTGGTTTCCATTTACAATAGCGGTTTTATTTCTGGGAATGTCAATATTATCAGGAGCAACATCCTTTGATAACTGGAATATTTCATCAAGATATTTTTTAGGTTTTCCAGGTGATTTTAAGTGCTACGGGATTTGTTTCGTATTATAAGAGTGAAGCTGAGAAATTAGACGGGGCTAAAATTGAAAAATATTTTATTCTTATCGCTTTATTATTTGGGCTTTATGCCATATTAGGAGGGGGAATAGTCCCCCAGGCGAACTTTTATCCAGCCTCGGCAATAAATAATGGATGGTTTATTTCATGGTTTGGAATTCCGATTCAAATTTTCCGAGCTTTAATTGCGATGGGAATTGCCTGGTCTCTCTGGAATATAGTGAACATTTTCAGGAGGAAATGCTCACTGAGATAATCATCTTAACCTTGAAACGCCCTGCTTTACTTTGAGGAGCAACGTGTCAGGAACACTATCAAGAAGTTCAGGAGAAGTATATACGGCTTTAATGAACGCCTGTGATGCTTTCTCATAACTCTTAAGTTCATAAAATGAAAGTCCCATTCCATAAAGAGCATCCGAAAAATCAGGATCTGTATCCAGGGCACTCTGGAATTCTTTTATTGCTTCATCATACTTGCCCGACTCTAAGAAAAAATTTCCGATATTTGTATGGGCAGCAGGATAATTGGGGTCAATACGAAGCGCCTCCTTGAACTCGTTTATTGCTTCCATACTTCTTTTTTGAAGAGCGTATATCTCTCCGAGACTATTATGAGCTGGAGCATGTTCGGGATTTATCCTTATGGCCTCATTAAGTTCAAAAAGCGCTTCCTCCAATTTACCTCTGCATGCATAGATATTGCCAAGGTTGCAGTGTGCTTCCAGATATCCGGGATTAAGCCTTATAGCATTTTTCAGTTCCTTTTCCGCCTCATCTGTCAAACCCATTTTATAATAAGTTACACCAAGGTTATTGTGGACTTCGATATAACCCGGATCAAGACGCAAAGCCTCTTGAAGCTCCTGTATTGCTTTATCGAACATTCCTATTTTATCATAGGCAAGACCGAGGTTATTATGGATATTATGGTTCAGGCCAATTCCTGAAGTCAATTGGAAAAATGAGTAATATTCAGTTAAATATTGTGCGGTTTCCGTATCAAGAGCCGATAGATCCTGGTCTTTTTTCAACTTCCAATTATTTTCATTCACATCATAAAGGCTCATATTTATTTCTTTAATCGAATCTATACTGAAATCAACGAATATCTTTGAATCCGGGGAAAAACTATCAATTACCAGGAAAACATGCTCTCCTGAACTTGCAGCTTTTACTTCGGGAACAAGACATTTTAACAGGATAAACCCAAGCTGAGTAATAGCTGCGCATGATGCGAGAAACTCCATTTCTTTTAGTTTTTCTTCCATTGGTATTTTTGCCCTGGCAATGATATAAAAGATGTCTTCGTTGTTGAGATTAAGTCCATTAACAAGCTGCTTTATCAGGTGTATGGGCGCATCGGGACGGTAAATGCTTTTTCCTTCAAGAAGGAACATGAGATCCTTAAGGGATTTGATGAATCCATCCGTATCCCTGACCTGGGCGGCCTGGCTTGCTCTTTGTTTTATGCTGTCAAAATCTATATCTTTAAACAATTTATTAAGCTGTGCGCTTATGTCTTCTATGAAATTCACAGGATAACCAAGATCATGAAGGCAATTTATTAAAGTATTAGTCTCCTGGCTCATTCCTGGTCTGATTGCGTCACAGTCCTGATTCTCTTTACACCTTTGATCTCTTTTATGATCTCCACAACATTTTTCGGTACAAAATGCTCCCATTTTTCACCTTTTAACATCCTGCGCCTGATCTCTGTTCCAGAGTAACTATTTCGCATAAAAAGAGGAGATTGCTTGACTTCTATTCCGGCTTCACGCAGCAATTCTATCACAAGAGAATTATTAGTATATGCAATATCAAAAGGCGGCACCATGGATTTAACATGCGATACCCAGAGGGAATTGCGCTGGATATCCTCTATTGGTATTACATAATGCTTGATATCAAATTCCATGAGTGCACTTGATACCATGAGAATCCTTTCGCCTGCTGTGAACGGATTCTCCATTTCATGGCTTTTCTGGGCGCTGCCGATGCCAACGATAATTTCATCTACTTCATTCACTATCTGTTTTAAGACTTCATGATGCCCTAAATGATATGGCTGGAATCTTCCAAGATAAATCCCGCGGCGCATATTATTAAGTTGGTTTTGCAGCCGGAGGTTTTGCGGCAGGTGGTTTTGCTGCTCCCGGCGGTTTTTCGGCTGATGGTGGTGGTGGAGGCGGCGGCGGTGGGATATTAGCGAGTCTCTCTGCTCCCCATGGCCTGACAGGTGTGTCGCGGTTCCATATCTCTTTCATGAATGCGCGCCAGTCCCAGCTATTATGTTTATGCTTCATATCTGCGAGTTTCTTGACCATTTCCTTGTTTATTGGTTTATCGGTCCACTCAATATCATTGACTTTATCAAGGTATTTCTCGCCGATCTCCGTTCTTACAAAGACAGTGCTCCAGCCTTCATCCGAACCAACCGAGCCTACGGATATGTCTGCATAATATGAGGTATAATCCTGGCAAAAGTGGCATCCTTTCCTGGCAAGGGGCGCAACGACCTTGATAGGGACTTCTTTTACTTCTTTATTAGTTTCGACAATAAAATTACCTTTATGGAAGTTCATCTTCCTGACATCCCTAATATCAACACCCATAATCTTCGGAATCATTTCCTCCAGCATTATCTGTTCAGAAAAACTCTCCATGCATATAAGTCCGATTATCAAATTAATCCTGTTATAATTCTCACGGAAAAGTTTTGCACCGTGAATCTGGCATGGTACTCCCACAAATGCGACTTTTTTATACTTATCCAATACATTCTTAACTATCTCGACATATGTTCTCGGTTTCTCCTGCATTGTACCATCCGGCGTGATAAGAGGCGATTCGGCGCTGTCAACATATGCCCTGTGTATGTCCCTCATAGTTGAAACAGCAGGTTGATATGTATACTTCGTACCACTTGCGGCTGTAACATCCTCAGGTTTGGTGAATACCACAATTTTTGTTTCCCATTTCTCGTTTCGCACCACACCGACGGCACAGTCGATCTCTCCTTGTTCAAGAAGAGATTTCAATATCTGGGAAACAATTGCTCCATCCTGGCCGTGAAGGGTTTTGCTTTTTCCTGCTTTCATTACCCTTATATTATTGAATTCATCTACCGGGAAACCATCAAGTATGGGGCAAACGCGTTCACATGCATAGCAATTTACACACGGGTTTATTTCCTGTTTTGTAGGATCGACATCCTTGAAAAGAACCTCGGTTTTCAATTCCATTTTATTATAGTTGTTCTTTTCTTTTGAGATATCAACAGGACCCCTGCGTACTACGGGGGCATTCACCGGACAGATAGCTTCGCATGTACCGCAGGAAGAGCAGTAGTTGAATTCAGTAACATCTGCAATTTTTGGTAATCCCACGTTAGGGGCACACATGTTGCCCAGTCTGATGAGTACCTTATCCTGATCGGATTTAATGACGCCCCTTTCTGTAAGGGGTCCTGCGACAGCACTGTCCGGTTTTGCTTCCACTTTACTTTCCTCCGATGATTTCCTTTCCTATCAATTTGATAGCTGTTTCCTTGTCAGGACCAATTGGTGAACCTGCAACGATCTGGGTAACGCCGATCTTCTGGAGGGCCTGAACTTTTGCCTTGCAATCAGCTGGTGTCCCGCATATGGAGAAGGCATCGATCATCTTATCAGTGACAAGTGCGTTCAATCCGGGGAAGTCACCTTTTGCAATTGCATCGCCGATATTCTTCTTTGCACTGACATCAATCTCATGTCTTTCAAGAACAGTATCTGGTGAACCTGCAACGATGAATGCAACGACGACTTTTGCTGCGTTCTTTGCTTTTTCCGCATCCTTGTGAATCGAGAAGCATGCGTATGCGCCTACGTCAACGCTCTTTGGATCGCGCCCTGCTGCTTTTGCGCCCAATGCAATTTGTTTAATTGCAAATTCAAAGTCTTTTGGATGTGATGCATTTATGAGCACTCCATCAGCGACTTTACCTGCCAGTTCAAGCATCTTCGGACCCTGCGCACCCATATAAATCGGGATATTACCTGTCTTGAATGCCAGTTTTGCACCGCCGATCTTTACACGCTTTCCATCCTGTGCAACCTTCTTACCACCAAAGAATCCCCGAAGAGCCGTTATGCTTTCAGCGATCGTGGTCATCGGCTCGACCCACTCAATCCCCATAGCATCAAAAGTGGCCTTATCGCCAGGACCGATTCCAAGAACCGCGCGGCCGCCGGAAATCTCATTGATCGCGCCAATGCTCTGGGCTGTGATAGCAATATTCCTTGTATAAGGATTTGTAACGCCTGTTCCGAGTTTTATCCTGTTAGTGTTCATTGCCAGTATGGCAAGTGTAGTATATACATCACGATTATTGTAGTGATCTGTAATCCATACATTGTCAAAACCATTTTCTTCTGCGAGCTTTGTGTAATATGCTAATTTTACGACCGGGTCTGCCGGTACAAATTCAATACCAAACATATTTTCCTCCTGCGTTTTAGGGTCATTCGTCTTTCTTTATTTAAAAGCATATTGGTTTTGTTCGGCAATTTCTTCTGGAATTCAGTAGTTTTCCAGCTAGCTCTGGATTTTGGAAATAAATAAAAAAAAATGAAAGGGGAAAATAGCCCCTTTTATGTTACTTCTTCCTGATTATAATGAAGTATGCTGCTGCGATAATGACAACCAGGATCCAATTCTGTATTGTTGGCGCCTTTACTGGTGGCGTAGCTGTTCCAGTTATTTCAGGAATGGGAGTCTGTGTCCCACTGGGAGTTGATGTCGCGGTAATTCCCGTAATCCCGGAAATCGCAAAAGGCGAGAAACCGTCGGTTCCTGATTCAAAGTAGGTGGTTGTTGCATCCTTCCTTATTTCATTTGTATCCAGTGTGATCCACTTGCTCCCGTCCCATTTGAGGAGTTTGAGCTGGCTTCCGGTAATCTTATTATCTGTAAGCCATGAGTTTTGCACATTGAACACGATCTTTGATTCCTTTAAATTAGCTGGAGTGGCAAAACTACTCGTACCCACCCATATATTAACATTTTTGTATACCTTGCCCGGCGCTGCGCTTGAAACTAGACTCGATGTTCCTTTGAGGACTTCAACAGTTGTGGTTATCACACCTGCATTGACATTGCCCGTAACATTATTGTATCTTATCGGATTAAGGGCATGGGTAAATCTATATGATGTAAGAATGCCTTTGAAAATCTCAAGTTCGTGGGATTCTTTCACATCTATATTGGATAGGTTCTCTCCTGAAGTTGTTCCTCCACCGCCTCCCCCACCACTTGAACTTCCGCTGCTGCTACCTCCGCCTGGGCCTGATGGGACTATGAAAATCAAGTCAACCTTGTTAACAGTTTCAGGTCCTGTAAATGTGCTGGTCTTCTGAGCCGCCACATCATTCAAATAGAAAGTCACAGTAGAATTAATTTCATTTTGGTATCCTGTTATCCAGAGTTTTGTCGAACCCGGGTTGTCACCATAAAAACCTGATGTTTTGGTGGTTATGGAACCTCGTGCTTCTCCTGCGATCTTTGCAATAATTGTTGTTCCCTGAGGTGCTGGCTGTCCGTTCACTGTCACAGTTCCATAATAGCCCGGTGGCGGATTTACAGGAAGTTCGTCTTGCGCTGAAGCTATCCCTGAAGTTATTAGAATGGTCAATACCATCATTAAGATTATTTTTTTCTTCATTTTCATTATATCACCAAAAAATTAGAAAAGGGATTATTCCCTTTTCTTTTTCTTTAATTAGGCAACCATGGCTTTCCTGCCCAAACTAGGCTATCCTTGTTTGTATCGGTCAATGTATTCATAAAGA
>JBAQLI010000075.1:0-4180 GCA_049301735.1 Candidatus Methanoperedens sp. | reverse complement strand
TGCCCAAAGCAAGTATAATTTATCCCAATTGTGATAAAGAACAATCAATAAATTCAATAAAACTTCCTAATACGGACAATTAATATTGCATTTGTACAATGTCAAATTGTTTTGGGACAGCCTGTTATGATAATTTTATTTATAAATCCCCTTTCTAAGTCCAATCTTCAGCACTCTAATTTCATTCCCACGTATAGAATATATGGCCCTGAAATCGCCAATCCTAATGCGATACGTATTTTCCCTACCTTTGATTTTCTTATAAGGTAGGCTGAAGGGACCATTTTCAAGCAGCTTTAATTTTTCAACAATACGATATTTGTCTTCTTTATCAAGATTTTTAAGAAATTTAGCAGCTTCTGTGCTTAAAAATATTCCAAAACTCATATAATGTCATTCAAAGATATTTTCTTGCCCTTCTCCATAGCTTCTTCGATAACGTTAAGTTCCTTTAATTCTTTGGCAGAGAGGTCATCGAACCCAAGAAAATTGTCTATTTTTAAATTCAATTTTGCAAGCTGATCTTCAATATTCACCAAATGGGCGAGAATATCTTTGTTCACATTAACATTCATAATTAGTTATATTGTTTAAAGTTAAATAAAAGGTTTTGTAAACGGCTCAAAAAGTGCTTTAAATGTTGGTTTGGAGTTCAAAAAAATTAAAAAAATAGACAAATGCAACTGGATTGGGGCTGCTCTGATTACTTTCCCCCCTACTTCTCAATTTTTACCTGTACCCATACTCCCTCTTTGCTTTCATCAAATCCCCTATCTTAGTTGAAGTCAGAAGTTCAAAAACTATTAGCAATAAGAAAAAATACATAAGATTCATTGCAACTCCCAAAGCTCCTTTATCCAGTGCTATCAATGCCACGATCAAAGGTGCTGCAAGAGTCCCGATAACACCTGAAGCATGCATAAGCGCCCTTTTCACACCTTTTGCTTTAAGGTATGAAAAATAATTGATCCTGAGAGTAGGTTCGATGCGTGCAGGGCCATTTAAATAATAATGAGTGAACCTGATCCCGAAAAGACTACCTGTCAAATAATGTGAAAGCGGGTGCAGTGTCGCCATAAGAATGAGGACACATAGATACAGCACCCAGTCTGTATTTATCCGAAAAGCAAGAACTATAGCAGCAATTGTGGCAATAATTTCCAATAAGTTCCCGGTAAATAATCCGAGGGTCAAAGATACTTTTCCCTCAAACCTTTTTCGACTTAAATTTTCAATTTGCGTGAGAAGTTCACCATCATTAATCTTATCTTTCTTGATCTTATTCACGATAGATAGGAACTCTTTCCCATTGTAATTGTAATTGTTTTCAAGCTTTTTCGCGCGTTCTTTCAAATCATTGTGCATATTTGTTATCTTCCTTATTGAAGTGTTTCATGAGCGTCTTAAATGTTCGCAACTCCCGGATACGATCTTTTCAAGATGTCCCTCACTTGTTTCAAGAATGAGCGCTCCTTCACTGTCCACACCTATCGCTTCACCATATATTGAATGCGCCTGAGTCGTTATCTTTACCCATTCACCTATTGTAGCCGACATATTTCTCCACTCTTCCAATATGGATTTGAATCCCTCATCCTGGAATTTCAGATACAATTCATCAAACTCTTCAAGTAATTTCCTGACAAAGCCAGCACGATTTATTTTAGTCCCTTTTTCTTTTTTAAGTGATGTTGAACTATCCCTGATATCATCGGGGAATGATTCTGTATCTACATTTGCATCTATTCCTATCCCGACAATAAGATAATCAATGAGGTCAGCTTCAGCCCGGATCTCTGTGAGGATGCCGCATACTTTTTTCCCGTTGATAAGAATGTCATTAGGCCATTTTATTTTTGCAGGAAGACCCAAACTTCGTATTGTCCTGGCAACACAAACACCTGCAAGAAGCGTAATCCTGGGGGCATGTGAAGGTTGTATCCCTGGCTTGAGTATTATGGAAAGCCATATTCCTCCTTCAGGAGATATCCATTTGCGCCCGAGACGGCCGCGTCCTGCTGTCTGGGCTTCAGCTATTACAATGGTGCCCTCATCTACTGATGCTGCTATCTCATGGGCTACAATATTTGTACTTTCTGTCTCTTTAAAATATTTTATCTCTTTTCCTATAACCTTTGTTTTAAGCTCGGCTTTTATTTCACCCGGGGTCAGCCTGTCAGGTGTTTCGATAAGTGAATACCCAAGATTTGTTGACGAATCGATCATATATCCCTCATCCCTTAAGACCTTGATATGTTTCCAAATAGCAGTCCTTGAAACGCAAAGTTCGCTTGCGAGCTGTTCTCCGGAAATCCGCATGCCTTTATTATTAATTAGTCTTTCAAGTATCTTATCTTTAATGTTCATTTAGCTCACCCAGCATTCCGGATATATGTACCAACAGCCGCTGTTATTGCTGCCACCTTTTTATCCTCTGCTCCCAGGGCAGATGCAAGCGTGGCGCCTTTTTCCTTTTCAGCTTCTATGATCTTCTCCACTTCTTTTATGATATTATGATCTTCGATGAAATGAGTAGTCAACTCCCCGCGCTTGAAATATTCGTTATTCATAACGGCTTTATGAAAAGGTATGTTAGTGGTTACCCCGACGATTATATATTCATATAATGCGCGTTTCATCCTGGCGATAGCTTCGTTCCTGTCCCTGCCCCATACAGTAAGTTTCGAGATAAGGGAATCGTAGTACGGTGTAATGGTAAATCCTGTGTGTACGCCACTGTCTACACGTACGCCGGGACCGCCGGAAGAGCGGTATCTCCTGAGTTTACCAGGAGCGGGTGTAAAGTTATTAAGCGGATCTTCCGCATTCAGCCGGCATTCAATAGCCCAGCCTCTTTGCTGGATATCCGACTGTTTATAGGTCAGCGCCTCACCCGAGGCGATCCTCAATTGCTCTTTTGCCAGATCAACTCCTGTTACTATTTCCGTTATCGGATGCTCAACCTGGAGCCTTGTATTCATTTCAAGGAAATAATAATCGCCTTTTGAATAAAGGAACTCGATCGTTCCCGCATTAGTATAATTTATAGCAGCAGCCGCTTTCACTGCATCAGAACCCATCTTTTCTCTCAATTCAGGTGTCATTATGGGAGATGGTGATTCTTCAATAAGTTTCTGGTGCCTGCGCTGGATAGAGCATTCACGGTCACCAACATGGATAATATTCCCGTAGGAATCTGCAAGTATCTGGAATTCGATATGGCGCGGTTCTTCCAGGTATTTTTCTATAAAAACCGTTGCATCCCCGAAGGATGATTTTGCCACTCTTCGTGTGGATTCGATGGTTTCGCGCAGTTCTTCGCTCTTCCTGACCACTTTCATGCCTATGCCGCCGCCGCCTGCCGAGGCTTTAACGATCACAGGATAACCGATAGACTCTGCCACATCAACAGCAGAATCCAGATCATCAATACCGTTCTTGCTGCCAGGTATGACCGGGATCCCCGCGGCTTTCATGGTCTTCTTTGCCGCGATTTTACTGCCAACACTTTCTATAGTTTTGCCTGAAGGGCCGATAAAAATTATCCCTTCTTTTTTGCACCTGTCTGCGAAAACCTCGTTCTCAGACAGAAAACCATAACCAGGATGGATTGCTTCTGCACCTGTTTTGTGCGCCACTTCAAGAATGTTGTCCATGTTCAGGTAGCTTTGTGAGGCAGGGGCGGGGCCTATGGGACATGCTTCATCCGCGTACTTTGCAAAAAGTGCATTCTTATCTACATCAGAATAAACCGCCACTGTCTTTACATCAAGCTCCCTGCATGCACGCATGACGCGGATCGCGATTTCACCGCGGTTGGCTATCAGGACTTTTTTGAACATGAATTTTATTACTCCTTCAACAGACTACAATGTTTCTAAGCATATATCAGCCTGCCTTTGGGTTGTGGAACATTTCTTCCAGGTTCTATGGCAGTTTCTAACAATTCGATTACAATAAGAGCCTTTCATATTAATTCAAATGCTTATTGTTCTGGAGGCTTAAATAATTCATCATATGTTATTTTGACAGTAATATGTATAGAATAATCAGTAGGATTATTCCTATCTGTGGGGTGCTTATATGAACGCTCATGTAAATGAAAACGTTGCTATATGATTATCGTAATTCATAGTGTTAAAATTATATAAATCTGTATAAGGTTGTATATATCTTTGCT
>JBAQLI010000074.1:0-5679 GCA_049301735.1 Candidatus Methanoperedens sp. | reverse complement strand
TCATTTTAAGAAAATAATAAGGATGCTGCGAAACACATAAATTAAAATATTTAGTTATATATTTAAAAAGTAACAAGTCTATCTTGACGCTATGGCTATTTTCCTATACAGCAATCAAAACGCATATATCCAGGCGTTTCCCTATGTGAAAGGGATTCTCATGGATTTAGTAATTTATTTTAACGGAAAATTTGTGCCAAAACAGGAGGCAAGAACCTCCATATATGATCATGGTTTCTTATATGGGGACGGAGTTTTTGAAGGTATAAGGGCATATAACGGCCGGGTATTCAGGCTGAACGAACATCTTGACAGGATGTACGATTCTGCAAAATCGATAGACCTGAAGATCCCGCTGTCAAAAGATGAGATGAAAAAAGCCATCATCGAAACAATGAAGAGAAATAACCTGAGAGATGCTTATATTCGCCCCATAGTGTCACGGGGAGACGGCGACCTTGGTCTTGATCCCAGGAAATGTCCTAAACCCAATATATTTATAATAACACAGGAATGGGGCGCAATGTACGGGGATCTCTATGAAAAAGGGCTTACGGGTATTACAGTCGGTGTCAGGAGAAATGCCCCGGAAGCAATGCCCCCGAACATCAAATCATTAAATTACCTGAATAATATCCTTGCAAAGATCGAAGCAAACGCAAAAGGCGGGGACGAGGCGATCATGTTCGATGTACATGGTAATCTTTCGGAAGGTTCGGGAGATAATATTTTTGTGGTGAAGAACGGCCAGGTGATCACACCACCCGCGCTTAATAACCTTCGCGGGATAACAAGGGCCGCTGCAATAGAAATTGCGAGAAAGGAAGGAATAGACGTTCTGGAAACAAATATGGGTTTATTTGATCTTTATACAGCTGATGAGGTTTTCGTTACAGGGACAGCAGCGGAGATAGGTCCCATTACGAAAATAGATGGGCGGTTAATAGCTGATGGAAAGCCAGGTAAGATCACCAAAATGCTTATGTCTGCTTTTAAGGAATTGACTAAAATAGAAGGAACTCCTATTATATAAGGAGGTTTTAGAAATGACTGAACCGGAAGTTTTAAAAGAAACTGAAATAAATATCAAACTAAAGGCAAAAATGGTATCAGCGGATGACCTGAATTATACGCTTCAGGTATATCCCAACAACATTGATTGGAAATACATTGAATCGGATTCGGAATATAAGATTCATGAATACAGGTTCAAGGCAGAATCCATAAGACAAATAGTCCGCAATGTATTGTTCAAATATAAGGAAATCATGATCGGTTCAATAAAAGTCGGGGCAAAAGATTACCTTTTTGAAGTACAGGTTCCAAAGCGGATCGATACTGAAAAACTCAAACAGATGTTTACCCAGATAGGTAGTGAATTAAATCGCGAGATCCAGAAAAGCAGGACTGAACTGGCATCATTTAAGCAATTCCTGGATGAATGTGAATTTTAAGTAAAATTAAAAGAATCTTTGCGCTTTAGTACTTTGCAAAAAACTGCAAAGAAAACCATAGCTGCAAAGACTTTTTTTCAATTTTACGATTATTGACTGATATTATATTTCCCTGACTATGTGAATATTTGAGAAAGGGATATAATGTTTCTTTCCTGCATATTCTCCTTCCAGCGGGAAAAATACCAGATATTGTTCATTATGCTTCACTTCAATTACATTCGAGCTTGTGATCCATTTGTCAAATGTCCTATTCCCATCGTCATCCACATATCTTCTGGATTCTATGATATACTTTCTTTCAGCCATGTTTTTTTTATCCTCCGTATATGATAATCGGGTATTATTGTATTTCAATCTTACGCAAGTATGTCATAGAAGCCAATAGTTTTCTAAAATACTTGTATATGTGTGACAATTATAACTCCGAATGTAATAGCCAAAACAGCAAAATCTGTGATGTGTAATTTTTTCTTATCCACATATACATGCGCGTCTGCACAGTATCCCCTGCAAAGCATGCTCTGGTATGTTCTCTCACCCTGCTCATAAGAACGAATGAAAAGTGAACTGATGGTATAACCTATTTGCTCAAGTGTCCATTTTCTTGGAACTTTCCTGTTCCAGATTTCAAAACAGCGGGTTTTTTGCGCTGTTCTTATCCTCCCCAGCATATTCCAGAAAACAAAGAGATAGCGAACCATCATTGTAAAAAGGAGCGCCATTTCTTTTGGAAGGCCAAGGCGCCTTGCCGATGCCACAAGTTCGCTCATTGACGTTGTTGAAGAGAGAAGAATTACAGCGCTTATACATACAAAAAATTTTAAAAATATGATCGCACCATATATCATACCTTCATTTGTAACTTCGATCCCCATTGGCAGCCTGTACATAATTGTAAAATCATGCAGGAATGGCTGTTTCAGGAATGGCTGGAGAATCGAGATGCCAAGCCCGAAAGGAAGCGCTATTAAAAATCTTGCAGCAAGGTGTGATAACTCGATTCTTGAAAAAAGCATGAGAAGAAGGAGATATGCTTCCAGTATCCCGAGTTTTGTGAAATTAAAAGGATCCATGCGCGGAAGAGCCACCACATATATTGTAATGGCAAGGGTCATGAGGATCTTTATCCTTCCGTCAATCCCATGTATAGGGGATTTCTTATATGTCTCACGCTCCATTTCCGTGATGGAAACATGCATTTTATTTCACGACCTTTAACAGTTCATCCCTTGCTTCTTCAAGTGTGAATTTCACGCCCACTGGCACTCCTTCTTCTTGGAGCATTTCCATGAGCTGTGCCACCATTGGAAGGCGAAGATGGGTTTTCTTTATGAGTTCAGGGGATGAGAAAATCTCAAGGGGTGTGCCATCTCCTATTATCTTACCTTTTGACATGATGCAAACCCTGTCGGCAAGCATGGGTACTATATCAACTTCATGTGTTGAGACTATGGTTGTTATCCCGAGGTACCGGTTCATGCCATTTATAAGCTTGATGAGGCGTATAGCTCCGCCAGGGTCAAGCCCTGCTGTGGGTTCATCAAGAACAAGAACTTCTGGCTGCATTGCAAGGATACCTGCAATCGCTACTTTTTTTTTCTCACCTGTACTAAGATGATGTGGAGCCCTTTCTTCAAAACCTGTAAGTCGCACGGTTTCAAGTGACTCACGGACACGCTTTTCGATCTCTTCCATACTTAAACCAAGGTTCATGGGGCCAAATGCTACATCCTGTTTCACTGTGGGAGCAAATATCTGGTCATCAGGATCCTGGAAAATAACGCCCACGGTTTTCCTGACTTCGAGGATATTCTCATTGCTTATGCATTTTCCTTTGATCAGTATCTCGCCGCTTGTGGGTTTAAGTATCCCGTTAAAATGCTTGAAAAGCGTTGATTTCCCCGCGCCGTTTGCTCCTATTATTGCGATCCTTTCACCCGGCCTTGCTGTAAAATTGATTGCATCAAGAGCTGTGATCTTTCCACGGTACACATGCGTAAGGTTTCGGGCCTCAATAATGTTCATATTATGCCTTTTTTATGACCCTTGATATCCCAATCCACATGATCAGTATTGCTGCAAATCCAATTACAACAGCAGCCACTTTTCCTGCTTCTCCCATTCCGGGTATCGCATAATTCGGGAACAGCGGAGTTATTGGCGCTATCATATTATTGATCTCGTTGCTCATGACCAGGCTTGCAGTCTGCTGCAGGCCATCCGGGTCGCCTGTTGCAAGGAATGGCGCTGCCACGGCAAGTCCCAATAAAGCGAAAATTCCAACAGCTGCGACCTTTGCCGTGCTTTCTTTCTTGTGTGTCTTTTCATTAACGATATCAGGTCTTGCTTTTATTATGGCGCCAAATACTATTATAGTTATGAGACCTTCCCCGATCCCTGCAATCCCCTGGAATGTGCCCATGAGAAGAACGCCCTGTTTGAGCGGAAAAGTGCCAGCCAGCCAGAGTTCAAATGAAAGGGCGATAGCAGGTAACAGCATACTCAGCCAGCCGCCTGCGAACATTGCCACAGGACGCTTTACTGAAAGTTTGCTCAAACCGATAAATGTATAATATCCAATGAAGCCTCCGATAATTCCCATGTTCAATATGTTCGCCCCCATGACCGTGATCCCTCCGTCCCCGAACAGGGACTGTATAGCAAGCACCATCGTCATCAATAAAACAGCCGCCCAGGGGCTTGCAAATATAATTGCAGTAAGTGCAGCTCCCACTATATGCCAGCTGACACCCGTGAACATGGGTACAGGAATAAGGAGGCTTGCCGCGATGTTAATGGTCTGGAGAACGAAAATACCCGCTGCAAGAACACCAAAAAGCGGTATCATATTCTCGTTCATGTCTTTTCTCGCCCATTTTACTGCTCTTGCGATAAATAATACCGATATTATCCAGTAGATTGCTGCCTGCCCCAGGGGAATAAATGTGTCTGGTATATGCATTTTCTATGTCCTCCTCAAATAATTTTTATTAACATTTCATTATTTTGAATGTATATAGTATTACAATTATTTAATTTCGTAATACTGATTGAATAATCGTTATAGTTTTCTGGGTATATTTAGGTTATGGTCTAAGGTAAATCCGGATTGAGCTATCTGACAAAAGAGGAAGAATATACATTGCGAGATTTAATCACAAAAGAAAATTAGTGAGAAATAACGGCATTCTACTAATCGCTTTGAAAGATGTCACAAAACAAATTGAAAAAGATCATGCTAACACCAACAAGCCCTGTGCCTTACAAGCTTATTAATTTTGAGGATGCGAGATATGGACGATGGTTGACCATATCGTCTCTGGATATTGTTTTCAGATAGCGATCTCATAAGGCTGAATATAAAAAAAATTATACGCATTTTTTGAAATAAAAATAAAATTTTTTAAGAACCTGTCTCTATTGCTCTCATTGAGAGCGAAAGCTTTTATCCAGATAACATATATCATTAATGTGTGAGTGGAAATAACAAGGTCGCTCATTCAATAATATAAGGAGAGAAAAACATACCAAAAGTTATCAAGGTCTTGCTGATTGAAGATAACCCGCCAGATGCTGTATTTATAGAGGAAATGCTGGCCGAAGAAAAGATAATCAAGTTTGATATTATATGGGAAAACGGTCTCGCAAAAGGATTGAAGCGCCTTTCTGAAGGAGGATTTGATGTGATTTTGCTTGACCTCATGTTTCCTGATAGCATTGGAGGTTTTTACACATTTTCCAAAATTCAGTATGAAGCAAAACATATACCTATAATTGTGATGACTGGTTTTGATGATGAATCATTTGCAGAAAGTATGATCTATATTGGAGCACAAGGTTATTTTATCAAAGGTAAAGTGGACAGTAATCAATTGATACACGCAATTAACAATGCTATCGAAACGAAATTGGCAGAAAAGGCAAGTCCTAAGAATACAAAATGAAGGGAGTTTAGTAATATATTTGTGGGTTGTATGATTAATATATAAAATTTCAAAAATAAAGAGAATTCATATGTCCTACGTCTATTTGTAGAAGAACAAACATGAAAGAACCCAGCGAAGTTGCAAAGCCTGAGATGTTTCGCCAGAGTGGCGACCCCGGTATATCATCTGAAAAATCGCATAATCGCTTTATTACAGGGGATATTTACATCCGCACCGCACTGGTATGCAGCGCGATCACATTAATCCTCGGTACCCTGGTGATGACAGGCTGGGTG
>JBAQLI010000073.1:0-38374 GCA_049301735.1 Candidatus Methanoperedens sp. | reverse complement strand
TGTAAACTTGTCAGATATTCGCCTCTTTATACCAGCATAAATTATTTAAAAAAGTTTCGTGCATGGAACTTATGACGGTACAACTCCGGTACTTGCCAAAAAATAAATAAGAATGCGAAAAGATGTTGTTAACATTAAAGATTACGTACTAAAGTGGTATAGCCCGGCAAGGATTCGAACCTTGGTCGCAGGATCCAGAGTCCCGCATGATTGACCGCTACACTACCGGGCTTCGAACAGCGGCCTAACTAATAGCTTTTTACGTATTAATGTATCGATGACCTCATTCATCGATTTCTAAAGATCCCAGAATTTTCGCTGAATTTTCTTTACTTCATCCAATCGAGCCCTTACCTGTGAGCTTACATCATATTGTTTTCTTTGCACTTCTTTCCCCATGAATACATCCAGAACAGCCGCAACAGAGAGCGCAAGAAGATCAAGATCATAACCTCCTTCAAGAACCGCTGCAACTTTTCCGCCGCAGTTCTCTTTAGCTATCGATTTTACTATAGTCGCAAGAACAGAAAAACCTTCCACGCTCATTCGCATCTGGGCAAGTCCATCCTTATTGCATGCATCAAAACCTGCTGAGACCAACACGATATCAGGATGAAACTTATGCGCTGCCGGAACAAGTATCTCCTCAAATGCGGCGATGAACCCGGAATCATCTGTTCCGACAGGAAGAGGAACATTGATGTTATATCCCTCCCCATCGCCCGTACCTGTTTCATCGAGCCACCCGGTACCAGGGTAATGAGGATACTGGTGGGTTGAAAAATACAATACCGACGGGTCATTGTAAAACACATCCTGCGTGCCATTCCCGTGATGTACATCCCAGTCCACTATCAGCACACGCTTTTTACCTCTTTTCTGGGCATGGCGAGCCGCAATGGCTATATTGTTGAATATGCAAAATCCCATCCCCCCTGTCGGGGTTGCATGATGACCTGGCGGCCTCACAAGCGCAAATGAAGAATCAAGTGCATCGATCACAGAATCAACAGCGATTATAGCTCCTCCCGCTGCAAGGAGTGCTACTTCGTATGAATCCCGGGATAAAACGGTATCAGGGTCAAGGGGCATCTCAAGTTCGGAATATCTCCTGGCTTTTTCGATATAATCTTCAGGATGTATATACTGGATTTCTTCAATCCTCGCACGCTTTGGCTCGACCAATTCCAGCTTTTCCAGCATACCTGTTTCTTTCAGGTGGGCTATTATCGAAAGCAGGCGCTCTTTTCTCTCAGGATGTGATCCTGTATCGTGTTTCAGGTAATCAGGATGATAAACAATGCCTGTTCTGGTCTTAATATTTGACAATGGAGTAAAAAGAAAATGGAAAAATATATCTAAGCAAGTTTCTTCCCTGCATTTGGACCATATGTTGCATCGTATATCTCTTTCACATGGAATACGAATGCGGACTTGCCGGGCAATTTCTTGGAATCTGCCATCTCTTTGGCGCTTGAAAATCTTTCCCCTTTATTCTCTATATCCACAGTTCCTTTTATCTGGTAGGATTTCTTGGCATCACCATCATAAGCAACGATCGCCATATTGGGATTTGCTTCAATGTTCTTTCGTGTCTTGTTGAAGAAATTATCCACAAATAATATTGTTTCATCATCCAGTATCTTCCACATTGTAACAAATACTACGTTGGGTTTCCCACTCTTATCCGCTGTCGCTATAGGCAATGGTTTTTGCTTTGCGACAATATCCTTTATATCAGAAGGCATTTTCACCATAAATTATCACCGTTATTCGTTTAGTCTGCATTTATCATAAAGTTTTTGATTTAATTTTGATTCCCCTATCATTTGAAAGATGAAAAACCACAAGTAATATAAATCCTGATAACAATCAGTCATCCGATGAAAATATACAGGTCATATGAGGATTTACCAAAGATCAAGCTGCCTATGGGACAGGATGTCTTTATAAGCGACAGTACGATCCGTGACGGCTCGCAGATGCCAGGAATTGTGATGAAAAAAAGGCATAAGACCGAAATATATGAATATCTTCATAAGATCGGGATCGAAAAACTTGAAACTTTTGTCTTTAACGACCGTGACAGGGAAGCTGCCAGGGAAATGCTTAACAGGGGATATGAGTTCCCTGAAGTGACGGGATGGGCAAGGGCAAATCCCAAGGATATCGATTTTGTCCTGAGCATGGACGGAATCAAGGAAACAGGTATATTGATGTCTGTTTCAGATTCACATGTCATTGACAAGATGGGTCTTAAGAACAGGGAAGAAGCCGAAAAGAAATATACCGATGCATTACAGTATGCTGTTGACCACGGCCTCAAAACAAGAGCGCATATAGAGGACATGACCCGTGCGGATAACGAAGGTTTCGTGTTCCCTCTTATCCAGAAACTTCTTGAGATCGATCCTGATTGCATCATTCGGCTTTGCGATACTGTTGGCTTCGGAATACCATTTCCAGGGGTAGATGAGCCGTACGGTATTCCTCACATTACTCAGCGCCTTTTAGAGATCGGAACGAAAAATATCGAAACCCATATCCACGATGACTTCGGGATGTCGGTAGCGTGTTCTATTGCAGGATACTGGTACGGTGCGAACTGGTCAAGCCTTACTTTCCTCGGAATAGGAGAGCGCGCAGGGAATGCTGAACTTGAAAAGATAGCTCTTTTCCTGATCCAGAGAGTAGAGGGATTTGAGAAATATGACTTAAAATCTATCACTGAATTTGCGCGATTCATGGAAAGGGAGATAGGGATACGAGTCCCGCGCAATAAATCGGTTGTCGGGAAGAATATTTTTGCGCACGAAAGTGGTATTCATGCTGCCGGGATCATCAAGAACCCATTCACGTATGAACCTTATCCGCCAGAGATCGTTGGCGGAAAGAGGGAATTGATGATAGGCGATTCCTCAGGACTTGAGGTAATTCGTTTCAAGGTGGAAGAGGCCCTTAATGAATTGATGCACGTTGATATCAAGATAGAAAAGAACGATACGCGTGTAAAGTCTATCCAGGCTGATATCCAGAAATTGTACAATGAGGAGAAACGCATATCAGCTATCTCTGATGAAGAACTGAAGAAATTTGTCGAGAAGTATTTCATGCTTGAATCGATCATTGATGAACATAGCCAGAACGAAAAAATGTATAATCAAAAAAAATAATTTTGCTGTAACCTGACACTAACTCAGGGATCTCACCCATTGGCTATTGCCGTTGTCCGTCCCCGTTACCCTCGTGTCAGGTAATTTCGCGTGTACCGCGTTGGGGTTGTCTGTACGGTCATCGATTTGGCGTTGCCGTTCTCCCGCAAGGACCTATCAACACGATTTTCCAGATTTCGTAGGTCTGGAAGCTTATAATTGATTTTTAAGTATATAGGCTTATTGTCCAGCAAATTTGATTTCGCGCTACGCGCTGAAATAGAGTTTGAGTTTTTACGCCCTTAGCATCTTCATAATGTCGTGTTTTGTAACAACACCTATAACCTTCCCCATTTCCAATACCAGAACGGCGGGATTCTTTTCAAGTATCCTTGAAACCGTATTGGCATCTGTTGTTGGAGAGATCGTAGGAAAAGAGTCACCCATAATGTTTCGGACAAAAAGGTGTGACACTTTCCTGAGGTCATGGTCTGTCATTGAGCGGACTATCTGATCAGATGATATACTCCCGACAGGAACACCATTGTCGATCACAGGCATCTGTGAATATCCATGTTCTTCCATGATCCTGGCAGCCTCCTCGACTGAACGATCTGAACTTGTATGAATGACAGAAGGATGCATAATTTTCCTGACATCGATCTTTTCTTTACGTGCTTCATCAAAAACATTGAATATTTTATGAAGCGTGGAAAGCCGGGGATCAACATCTCCCGATTCTATGCGGGCAATAAGAGGCTGGCTTACACCCGCACGCGAAGCGAGTAGATGCTGGGTCAGGTTTAGTTCAAGCCTCAATTTCTTTATATCATCTGGAGTTGGAAGAAACATTATATTACTATGGGTAATAAGTGATATATTAGGATTACTATTGATGTCATAATTGCATGTATCCTATGATTTCAGACTCTAATAACTCTTAATTTAGTTCATTCGGGTGAGCGAGAAGATCATCGAAATAGAGCTTCCTGTTGGTTCTGGACATATAGAGCCGAACCCACCAGATAGTTGTAAGTGGCGGGATAATAATTAATGAAATTATAAAGTTGATAAGAGACCATATCATTAAGATTACCGGGATTTGGCCCATTATCTGATCAATTATAATGAAAACCACTGTTATAACAAAAATAAATATGAATAATAGAAATACTTCGCCCTTATTCTTTTTAAAAAATGATAGGCTAGTCGCCAAGCTTTCTAATGGCCCCAGATTATCCGCGACAAGGGCAAATCTGAAAACAGCCAACACAATGCTCAAGATAATTAAATATAAGATCCACAATAAAAACCCACCTGCAAGTAATGCAAAGGCTCCCATATTTTCTGAAGTTAACATTTTAGAAATATCAATATTCATTGCTCCAGGCACAATAAAAATTATACCGACAAGTGAAAGTAAACCGAAGAGTAATTCTGCAAGGAACATGTTTACAAGGTTCTTTTTTCCTGCATCCCTCATTGCGGACAAGTTGGATTTTCCCGATTCAGTAGCCTGTATTGCCATTCCGATCGCTCCTGAAGTGAAATATGCATGGATGAAAAAAACAAGTAGGACAATTATCACAACTATGATAGCGATTTCCATTATATGCTGTCCAATGAGTGGAAGCAGAATGGAAACAACTTCTTCAGGACTTTTGGCATTCTCAATGTTCAATAAAGAGGAACCAAAGATACCTGCAAATCCGAAACTGGCCAAAAGTACCACCAGCAGGATCGAAATAAAAAAATTGAGAATAAAAGGTATGCAAATATTAAGATTTTTTGTATATGTTTCAAAGCCGTTACTGATGATTTTTCCGATATCTTCCACCATATTCATTTATCCTTATCAGTTTTACTCAACTTCTTAGTTAAATATTTCTGACAATACTTTAACTAATTGAATACAATCCAAATAAAATGACTCTCCCCGGCTATGGCCGGGAATTTAGTATTACTTTGGCTCTTCTTTCTTTTCTTCCTTCTCCATTTCTTTATCCATCTTGTAATCGTCATAACCCATCCATGCGATGATCAAACCCACAAAGAGAAGGACAAGGCCGATGGTGGCTTTCAATAGATCAAGAAGGTTCTGCCAATATCCGAGATATCCATATATTGAAGGGCCTGTATACCATAAAATGCCAATGATCAAAACTATTATACCTATCAACATCTTAATTATATTATTTACCAGAGACATAATTTCACCCTGTTTACATTGTTTTATCTCATATTAAAGTTTTTTTATGAACTATAACTAAAAAACTATATACCCCAACCAACATCTAAGCATCATGCAGGGCTCGTGGTCTAGTCGGCTATGATATCGCCTTTACATGGCGGGGATCCGGAGTTCGAATCTCCGCGGGCCCATATTATTTTTATGTGTAGTAATGGAACAATTATATTTTCTTAAAAAACGATAATCACTTATGGTCTCACCGAAAAAATGTATTCTCTGTAATAATTCCACTTTTTATCCCATAACATTTACAAAAGATTACAAAATGCTGGGTAAACGAAGTTATTTCCGCTGCCATGAATGTGATCTGATCTTTGTGCCTGAGCAATTCCATCTTTCGCCCGGAGATGAAGAAGATCGATATTTGCTTCATAATAATACGCTTTCAAACAAAGGGTATGTGAACATGTTCCTAGAAAAAATAAAACTTATACAGCAATATTGTCCGGGCATAAGTTCGGTACTTGATTACGGGTGTGGTGATGAACCTGTCCTGACTGAGTTACTGCAACGAGAGGCATATGATTGTGACGGCTATGACCTTTATTTCCATCCTGAGTTTCCAGTAAGATCATATGACCTCGTCATCTCTACAGAGGTTTTCGAACATTTCAGGGATGTCAGGAATGAGTTGACAAAAATACGTTCACTTCTAAAACAGGGAGGATTTCTTGCAGTTATGACATCACTTCATGATCCTGTAAATTTTGAAAATTGGTGGTACCACAGCGATCCGACACATATTTGTTTTTTCAGCACGAAAACGTTTGATTGGATATCAAAGCAATTTGGATTTAAGATAATTTATTCGAACCAAAAAAATTTTATAATATTAAAGTTAAAATAAATTTTATACAATCCGAAATGCCTAAAAAATTTTAAGACAGAAGCTCTACTGACTCTATACATTTAAATTGGATAAGATGGGTATGTTATTGCTTTCCCCCCCATCTGCTCAGCATTATTATTGCGATAACACATATAATTGTTACAATCACAGCCGTACCAACAAAAAGCCCCCATTGGCTCCAGGTTCCGCCTGTAGTAGTTAAAGGGATCCCGCCTGTAGCGAACGCTGAGAGTACAACCTGAGTCCAGACCATACCAATAACTATTCCAAATGCAGTACCCAAAGACGTTCCCATAGTCTTCCTGATTTCACTTTTACTCAACTCAACCATATTCCAACCTCAATTATCAGATATATATATTTCTATATAAAGTAATTGTTTTCTTCAACATCAACCGCTTTAGTCTGTATTTTTTAAAAAATGAACGAAAATATTTAATTTTTTATTTTTCTCATAACGATCCCTTCCGCCACCTTGGGAAGGAAAAGCGTTGACTTCTGTGGGAAATTCTTTCCTTCTATAAACGCTTTTCTTTCAACGTCTTTTATCGAGAATGGATTTAAAAGAAAAGCAACTTTATATTCCTTTGAATCCACTCTTGTTATGGCTTGCGCAGGACTTGCGTTAAAAGATACATCCTCTACAGGTTTTCCCTGTATGACAGGATTGATCAGCCATTCATGAAGAACTATAAGATCCAGGCCAACAATCTCTTTTTTTTCTCTTGAAAGATCATGTACAGCTTTCTCATCAGCCCTGAGGATGCTGAATTTTTTTCCATCGTACATTCCAAGCTTAATATCAAATTCACTTCTGCGTTTCCTGAGCCGGGAATAGAATTCCTCGTCGTTGGTATTGCTTTCCCAATCTATTGAAAAATTCTCCCGTATTTTTTGTGCAAGTTCCTGTTCATTGAAATTGCGCACTGCCCTGTGCCATGGTAAAAGTAAAAGAGCCCTGTCCCCTCCTTCCATCAGCATCATCATCGTATATTCAATACCATCCCTTTCCTTCAGGAGATTTGAAGCTGTGTACCTGTGGTGCCCGTCAAGTATGAGAAGCTTCAGTCCTTTTGTCAACTTCTTGATCTTCCGGATGAATTTTTCATCGGTTATCTCCCATAAGAAATGACGGCTGCCGTTCAGGGTAACATCAACAACAGGAGGCTTATTTGGATCAGGCACAAAATCCGGGCGCTTAAAACCCAGATATTCCTCGAAAAGGTTGTTCAAATCATGATCTGGCATGTTGTATTCAGCAGCAATCGGTGAAAAGTTCATCATACTTCCTTTCATCAACCTGTAGCGTTCATTTGAATTTACTTCAAAAATATTCTCATGCCCCACAATATTTCCCTTCCCGAGTTCTTCAACTTTAACAAGCGATACAAGACCGAAAACAAAATACAGGCTTTTCCTGTCTTTTTCAGGAAGAAGAGCCAGTATCTCAGGGGTAAGGGAATACATAATTCCGTAGATATAAAAAGCAGGTTTTTCTCTTTCTACGAGTATCTTTGAGTTGATGAAACGATCGAGTTCTTTTGTTGCATATTTAATAAATTCATCACTGTCCATGTCCTTCCTTCGGGTTGTAACATGGATCATGTTATTTTTCTCATGTGCGAGTTTCTGGTAATTTGCAGCATCTATAGTATCATAAACCGGACAAATGAGTTTATCTATCTGCATCTCGGGATTAAGTATCGTTGCTTTAAAAGGCCGAATTTCTACCATTAGTGAGCATCCTTAAAGGTCTTCTTTTTTTCGGTTCTCAAAGGTCAATATAGAACATGAATGTTTCGAGACCGTATACAATGCCATTTGCAATAAAGTCCGGTTTTTTAATAAGTTGGGATCAAAGTATATAGAACTCCTGCCCTTTGGAAGGGCTGGATGAATCATATCCCTTGCAATTGTAATACCTATCCCAAAAAAACAATTGTCGAGAAAGCATTTCAGGGATAGGCAACCTATATATTCCTTAAAACCAGATATAACTTGTCGAGCAAGCATGAAAAAAGCGTTTCAATTCAGAATATATCCAACCAAAAATCAGGAAGTCATATTGAACAGAACACTTTCCACATGCAGACATCTCTATAACGACTCACTTGCAGAGAGAAAGCGACAGGCAGATCTTAATAATCTTTGCAGGAACTTCGATGTTTGCCCTTGGGGAAAGCCCGAATGGATAACTTATCATGATCAGCAAAACTCTCTTCCTGGCAACAAAACCAATTTTCAAAAAGAAGTATTTTCACAGGTACTTCAAAACTCATTGAAAAGAGTAGACAGAAGTTTCAAGAATTTTTTCAATGGCTTTGGCTATCCGAGATTTCAGGGAAGGGATCTATATAATTCTTTCACATATCCACAATCAGGGTTTGGGATCGAAGATGGTAAACTCATTCTTTCAAAAATAGGAACTATCAAGATAATTCAGCATCGTGAGATAGAAGGAAAGATCAAAACCTGTACGATCAAGAAGGATATTGATCGATGGTATGCAACATTCTCAGTAGAAATAGACGATTTCATACCCATTGAAATCAAAACCAAAACAGGAATTGATGTTGGATTGAGTTCCCTGATAACAATGAGCAACGGGACACAGATAGGACCACCTGAGTTCCTGAGAGTATCAGAAAAGAAACTGACAAAAGAACAGGTCAGGCTTTCAAAGAAAAAGAAGCGAAGCAATAACCGGAAAAAACAGGGTAAAATCGTAGCAAGAACACACAGGAAAATCAGGAATCAGAGAAACGACTTCGCTCATAAAACATCAAGAAAACTGGTAGATACCTATGACCATATCGTATTCGAGGACTTGAAAATCAGAAACATGATGCGAAACCATCATCTTGCTAAGTCCATATCCGATGCTGGATGGTATCAGTTGATTCAGTTCACAACTTACAAAGCAGAATACGCTGGTAAGATTGTTGAACTTGTCAATGCCAGAAACACATCACAGAATTGTAGCGGATGCCATAATCCAGTCCCCAAAGACCTATCAGTAAGGATACATTACTGTCCTTTCTGTGGTCTTGTTCTGGATAGGGATCATAATGCAGCAATTAATATCTTGAACAGATCAAATAGTACCGTAGGAACTATGGGAATTAACGCTTGTCCGAGTGGACTTTAGAAGAGCCATGATGACGCAAGACGCGCAAGCCCTTTAGGGTTGCGTAGTTCACGGCTTCACAGTTGCAACGATCTTACCTTGCCTGAAAATCCTTATTATACCGCCGCTTTGTGAAATTACCACTCCTATTGAATCAGTCCTCTGGGTTATGGCTGCTACTGAAGAGTGGCGCGTGCCAAGACCTTTTTGCAGTTTTACCATTCCTGTATCTATAGTAATGTAACGGCCGGCAGATTCAACAACTCCATCTCCTGTTACCACAAAGACCCCATCCAATTGTGCAAATTCTTTGATATTATCGCGTATATCCGGGTCTGTTATCAATTTTTCTTCTTTTTTATATCCCTGGAAAGGATTCATTATAAGCTGCCGGGATTTTGCCATGACGTTTTCCGAATCTCCCAACAGGAAAGCTGTACCAATGGAACGGCCTTCTCTTCCTTCTGTACTTATTTCAAGTGCAATTCTAATTACCGCCTCAAAGACCTTCTCATTTACCCCTGTTCCTTTTAATAACTCTGTTATATCATTTTGTGAGCTTTCATTTACCTGGGGTTTTTTGACTTCAATGGAGCCTAGCTTACTTTGAAGCAAAGCTAAGCGATTCTGATAATAACTTATAAGGCTCCTGATAACACTTATCTCACTAAAGTCATCGGTAATTTCAGCTGCATTCTTGAATCTTGCAATTGCCCTTATATATAATTCCCTGGCCAGCTCAAGATCCCCTCTATCCTGTGCGCTTTCAGCCTTTTTTATGATATTTCGTCCATCATCAAGAAGAACGTTTTTGCCCAATTTAGATCACTTTAGTATCCATTCGATAATTTCGAGATGATAAGCGTTCTAATAATATAAGGCTAAAGGTCGAAATAAAAAAATTTATTATTTATTATTTATTATGAAATCAATTTCTGATAATCCTCAAACCCGATCTCAAAACCTGCCAGTTAGTGATAAACTTTGCCAGATGTTGTAATATTTGAATTGGTGTGATGGCAGCTTCTGCTTTCATATCCCATTCCATGACCGGCCTTGTGAAGTCAGCATTCCAATTGATTGTATAGGGCGCCCGCAAGGAAAAGAGGATCGAATGCAGGAATCCTGTTATAATGCCAGTATGGGCAGGGTCTTCCAACCCAAATGTGATATCGATATTAAGATATTTTATTCTGAAGGAATAAATTAAATCTTTAAAAAGTCGTAATAGCGGTCTTGAAAGATAAAAGATATCCTTTAAATGCCTTGATTTCTTTACCTTCGTAGATTTTTCTATTTTTTTAGGCTCAGGGGTTTTTTCTTTATGTGTCAATCCAACTACCCGTCTTCCCAAAACAAGAATTTCTGTTTTCTTATCTTTTAACGTATATCTGAACAGGAACATTATCCAGCCCATGCTCAAAAATCCATCTATTTTTCCTCCTACCCTTGCTGAATTGACGCTGATATTCACCGGCGATAGCAGCATCGCCACTGCAATAACAGAAAGAATAATTATTATTGCACCGATCATCAAACACTTTTTAAGTTATGCTTTCCTGTGATTCTTAATTGTTGCACTCTTCTTTCATTGATTTACATTTTTCCATTATCTGCGGGATTATTTCAGATACTCGTTCGATCACACCTTTCTCTTTGATAGCGAATAATTGTACTTCTTCCTTTGATACTACAAGAAAAGCAATCGGCTGGATGCAGGCTCCTGCGCCTCCTCCACTTCCTGCACCCTGGTCGCCTGATTTCCCTTTCCCTTCGCCACCACCGCTCCCAAATCCGAAACTTACTTTAGTAATGGGGATGATCGTGCGGCCTTCTATTGTTATATGCTCACCGATAACGGTCTTTGTGGAAATCATATCGGCGATTTTTTCAGTTAAGACTTTAAGTGTTTCTTCTAAATTCATTTGGTACACTCTCCAATTTATTAATTTTCTTGTTTCTACTTAAAGCTAACCGGATAGGAGGCTTAAGGCTTGCTTTGCAATCCTTTACAAAATTCTTCTTGCAATTGGAAGTTTCCTTATATAGTTACTTAGTAAGAAACAAAGACTCACCGCCAGAGGGGCGACTAATACAAACTTAAGAAGAGGATTTAGGATCACACCTCGAATGCTAAGTGCAAGTAAGACAATGACTGGAGCATGAAAAATATATACAGTATATACGCTTGCAGACATCCCTTTTAGTAATCTTCCCTGATAGTTGTATTTCTCACGAAATAACACTGTCAATGCTATTATAATTGCCACACCAAGGAATTGTTCCCACAATGCGTATACTAAAGCCTGCCAGTAAAGTCCTCCTCCAGCCAATCTGTCCGGATCTATGAAAACGATGTAGACTAGCAGGGGTATGCCCAGTCTCAACAGTTTGTCTTTGAAAAAAGGCCAGGCTCCCTTTCGGTCATAAGAATCAGGTGTAAAATAGCCTGAAATCATGAAAAAGAAGCCCATAAAAAAGGACTGACTTACAGCAAGAAAAAATACATAGAATATACTTTCAATCATCCCTGGCTGGCCTTCATGATAATACCAACTGCCTACTGGAGCTCCGTATGTTATTGCCAGGTGAACCAGAATCACCAGTATTATAAGCGGAATTCGGAGGTTATCAATGAACAACAAATGATTTTTCGACATTTATTTTCATTCCAGGCGCAGAATATCCCACGCAACCAAACAAATATAAATTGTATCCATAGATTATCTCCTTTCCTGCGCCAAATGCTGTTTTAGAAACCTTGATACTTCTGACCGCACTTTTTCCTCCTGTCCCATGAGAATATGACCGCCGCTTTCAAGTGTGATTACTCTGGCATCCGGGATTTTCCGGGCGGCATACTCACTATGAGAGGGATTAACAAGAGTATCATCTGTGGCATGGATTATCAATGTTGGCACCGTAATTTCATCTAATTGGTAATCCAGGAAAGGAAAATTAGTTGATCGTTAAGCATACCCGATTGTCGCTGACTGATCGGGTGAATCGCCGGGATAAATACATTGGAAAGCCAATGTTTTTCATCCGAGGTTAGGTTGGCCTGTACCTCTGGAGGTATGCCAAAGAATGAGATCAAATTCGACTCAAAGTTCTTTGCAATCATCCAGAAGAGAAAATCCGATTTAAACAGAACTTGATGGATTATTTTGAACTTAAAATCCATTGGTTTTTCCTTATAAACAACCGCCGATTCCAACACCAGTGCTGAAACCCGATCTGGATGGCGTAATGCAAACTCCAGCTCCATGCACCACCAGCACCGGAGGACCTTCTCCCATGGTGGCATATTCGATAGTGCCGCATGCAGTCTCGATGACCTGACTGCCTGTCATGACCCGCTCTCGTGCTGCACGGATGTCATGCTGATAACTCAAGTATGTCTGTGTGGTAATTACCCCCACGACAATCAGGAACATAATTCCAAGAAGCTTTAGAGTTTCCATGTTTCTCACCAAACTCTCCAAAAAGGATAAGCAGTTTCTTTTTCGGCTCATCCCCCGATATCTGATTGGAAAGGTAGGCTAAAAAACCGGGATACAGAGGTAATACGCAAAGAGCTGTAATAGGGGTAAGCAGTCCAAGGATAAATGATGTGGAAAGGTCTGCAAGAAGACTTACCATTTTAGCACCCTTTGGATATTTCCTGTTTTAATTCATCCTTTTTCCTGTGGAGGCATCTTTAAGCTCAGTGCTCTTCCAGTCAGCTGAAGTCTCAGGGGTTTGGGTCTTTTCCACACATCCCATTACGAGGAAAGAGAACAGGATTAAAAAGGGTATTATCACTTTTTTATACTACTGGCTACTTTAAAACGTAATTATCTGATAACCCTGCACCAGCAGTCCCCTGAAGCTTCAGTAGAATTGCCCTTTAATGAATCAAACAACTCATGAAACATGTGCTCAGGTTTAGAAAGCACTTTGATCCACTTGGTTCCAGTTCCATCAAAGATGAGCTTAAATTCATCTTTTGCATCTTTGAATTCTTTTCCCTTCCGGTTATTTTTCCACAGCACGATTTCAAAAAAATAAAAGGGAAAACATTTTTCCCTTACCAGAACACTGCTGATGCAAGCGGGATATAACCATCTACTGTGGCCGTAGCGCCTGTCGTTACGTCATATACCGTTGTAGTGCCATCGCTGTTGATAGTCACCTGCACCATATCGCCCTCACTGAATCCCGGAGCATTATTTAACCAGACCTCTATGCCTTCTATCAGGATATGCGCTTCTCCCCCAAAATTAGGATACGTTGGGTGGTCCTTGTACAGACCATAACCTGCCGGAATTTGAGCTCTGTTCGCCACATGCATTGGCACGCTAGCAGTTATCGGTTCTCCCGTGCTCGGGTTGGTTTTCATGAGCACATAGTATGCACCATGCCCACCGATAACCCACATTCCCTGATCATTACTCAAGTTGACTATTCTCTTTTATGTTTTTTTCAAACAATAGTATAATTTACATTATGGATGATAACTCTCATGAGGTAGTGAGCAAAATAAACACTATCGATTAGCTTTTTTCAAAACTCGTTACAAGTCCGTTCATCATATTATACCAGATTTGAAGCTCACGTTCCATGATTTTCTTTGTTTCTTCAAGCGGTAATGCAATGTAAATGTATGTAAAACCGCCCACCCGAGTACCCTGAATTTTCGGTTTATCATACCTTTATCCTTTAATGTCTGGATCGAACGCTGGATAGAACTTCTATCCTTTTTAAGAGACTCTGATACTATGTATAACTTCAGGAGTTTAATACGGAATACATATCACCTATACTTCTCAAGACCTTGAATCCCTTATCCGTGATCATGTAGTCCCCCCGCTCATGGCGCTGTAAGATCATTCCACTGTCAAGCAGTTTTTGCAAATGGAAAAGTAAATTGCCGCCGCGAAGTCCGGTGAGTTCGGAAAGCGCAGAAAAGGTTTTTGTCTCTATTGCTATTGCTTTCAGTATTTGCAGGCGCTGCCTGTTGGATAGCGGCTCAAGTATGTCATTAACGATCTGTTCGTCAGGTAATACTGATATTTCTTGCTTCTTTTCTTTATCTGTGCTATATATTTGAAGCGACCGCATTAAATCAACCTGCTTCCCGAAAAGCGTCTGGACATTTGAAAAACATTTCTCGCACTGCTTCGACGGGGCATTGCTCTTCATACCGTTTAAATCTGACTGGTTTTTCAAAATAACATCTTCATTAATCTCGTCCTGCTTGATCTGGCTTGCATTCTTTTGTAGGAATCCGGTGAAGTTTGATTTACAGTTCCCTCTCATCTCACATTTTTTAACCATATTACTTTCAAGACCTCCCTCGATATCGTCAAGAACATGCCCTATGATCGCATTCGTAAAATTAGTACGGGAACCTGAAAGAACATGTTCAAGGTGCTGCTGGCTTGACTTCTCCATAAATCTTTTCATATCTTTATGGATCTCCTGCAGCATTTCCTTTATTTCGAGGATTTCACTGTGAGAACTCTCTCTTTTCTTAGCCATATTAGAAGTTGTTTTGTCGTATCATGCTAAAAAGGTTTCTATTAAAACCTTAAAGGTCATGTTTGTATATTAAAATGTAGTTGGTATAATTTTATAACGGCTAAGTATATATGAGTAACTACTCAATGTGCTATTGAGGTGAATTAAATGCCTGAATGGAAATATACAAACAAAAGTGTGACAAAAGAAGAAGCTGAAAAGTCATTAGCTGCCGTAAAGAGCGCATGTTTCAAATGTGAAACACATGCTTCCGGCTGCCCGATCTCAAAAACAGCAGGGCTTTAAGCACTAATTTTTCGGAGAATAAATATGACGAGGATAAAACTTATAGAAAAAGAAGAAGCAAGCGACGAGGTTAAGGCGATCTATAATGATATTGAAGCAGCTTTCGGAATGGTTCCGAATCTTTTCAAGACATATGCCCATTTTCCTGCACTTCTCAAAGAGAACTGGGAAAAAACAAAGGTGTTGCTGATGGATGGCGAACTCCCGCGTGAGCTTAAGGAAAGCATCGCAGTAGTGGTGTCTGCAGCAAATAGTTGTAAATATTGTGTGGCTGCGCACTCTATGGCACTTCAGATGATGGGATTTAGCCAGGAAAGAATCGATGATCTGACAAAAAACATTGAGAGTACCCAGATTACGCCCAGAGACAAAAAGATCCTGGAATATGCCAGGAAAGCGACACTCACACCGCATAAGATCACTGATACTGAAACCGATGAGCTAAAATCTTTTGGGATTACAGAGAGCCAGATCATAGAAGTGCTTGGAGTGATGGAATTGTTCACAGGCTACAATAAATTCCTGGATTCACTCGCTGTACCGCTTACTTAGATAAAAAAATTAATTTCGAAGAGGTGTATGAAATGAAAGTTCTTGGAGTGAGTGGAAGTCCCACAGAGAATAGTAATACTGATGCATTGATAAATGCAATACTTGATGCTACGGGTGCAGAGACTGAATTTGTCAAATTATCGGAAATAAATGTAGGTCCCTGCATAGCATGCATGAAATGTGTCCGGACCAATGAATGCGTCCTCAACGATCATTTCAAGTGGCTCTCAAAGAAAGTCATGGAAGCAGATGCTATCGTGGTCGGGTCGCCAACATACTATGGTGCTGCAAGCGCTTTTATGAAAGCGTTTATAGAGAGGCTGTATTCTAAGAGGCATGTAAAACTCCTGATGCGCGGAAAAATCGCAGCAACGGTGGCTGTAGGAGTAGCTGCTGAAAAGATGGTTGCAGAGTGGATGGGAAATGCCCTTCGTGCCGGAGGGATGGAGATAGTCGGAAGCATAACGGCTAAAGGTACGCCGTGCTGTTTTGTTTGCGGACCAGGTGAGACATGCAATTATCCTGTCTGGAATGCCTACTCAAAGGAACTCACTGGAATGGATTTTGGCGTTGGGGAAGCATATAAAGGGTACCTTGAGATCCTTCCTGACAACAAACCTTATGCACACGGCTCCGCCAGGTTTCTGAAAAGCTATAGATCAGTAAAGGATGAACCCGAGGTGATGGCTGAGGCGCAAAGGATTGGAGAGTTGATTAGAAAAAGGATAGAGAGCAACAGTAGAAAAAGCAGGTGATTTAAAATGCAGGTGTTAGGAATAAGCGGAAGTCCGGTTAAAAACAGCAATACCGACAGGCTGGTTAAAACAGTGCTTGAAGCCACGGGTCTTGATTACGAATTCATTAAACTTTCAGAGTACGATATCCATCCATGCAGGGCATGTCTTGGCTGTGCCGGGGACAACATCTGCAAGCAGCAGGACGACTGGTATATAATCGAAAATAAGATCAAAGAATGTGCTGCTCTTGTTATTGGCGGCTATCCTACCTATGGTACCCTTGACTCAAGGACAAAAATGCTGACCGAAAGGATGTACTCAATGCATCACCAAAGAATGCTCAACAAAGGTAAAATCGGGGCAGCCCTGGCAGTCGGGGTAGGAAGAGGAATACCAAGCGTAGATAATGCCGCGGACCAGATTGCGGCTTTTATGGAAATGGAGGGAATTAACGTCGTCGGTAAGCTTAGCGGAACCGGGAACGTTTCGTGCCTTTCCTGTGGGTATGGAGGTACCTGCAGAATAAGCGGCGTTCCATTTTTGTTCGGTAAAGGTGCTGTACCGTCAAAGGATAAATATACGGCGATAGAAGACCAGAAGGATGTCATTGAAAAAGCAAATGAGATCGGGAATAAAATAAGGGAAATCCTGATAGATATAAATTCCACGAGGTAGTGAGCAAATATGTCACTACCTGATAAATTAAATATTCACACAGGAAGACGATAGTCCATGAAACAGGGAATCGTTATACTTTTGATACTGGGAGTGACCGGTATTATTTTTTCAAGCGGATGCGTTCAACAAAAAGAATCGCAAGTGCCTCAAACAGGGAAACCCGCATGGATGGATATACAGCTTAAAGATGTTGCAACCGGGAATAACTTCAAGATAAGTGACTTTAAAGGAAAGCCTATATTGCTTGAAAGCTTTGCCGTATGGTGTCCAACATGTTTGAAGCAGCAGAAGGAAATAAAAGAGCTTAAATCAAGAGAAGGCGATGCCATGGTATATATAGCCCTGGACACAGACCCGAATGAGGATGAAGCCAGGGTCAGGGAACATTTGACAAAAAACAACTTTGACTGGTATTTTGCAGTTGCGCCTATTGAGATTACCAATGCTTTGAAAGATGAATTTGGCCTGAGCATTGTAAACGCGCCAGGTACTCCTGTTATACTGATCTGCGAAGATCAATCCGCAAGATTTTTAAGAAGCGGGGTCAAGACAACTGATGATCTACTCTCTGAGGTAAAGAAGGGCTGTTGACATGGCTGTGGGATTTTTATCAGATATTTTCACAGCCTTTGTACTGGGATTGCTTACTCCGCTGACGGCAGTTTGTGCTCTACCCTTATATCCCGGTTTTCTGGTTTTTCTTTCTAATCAGTTGCATAAAGGGTCGGATAGGAAAACAATCGCCATCTTTGGACTTATTGTAACCTCAGGGGTAATTTTATTCATGGTCTTACTTGGATTAATATTTACCACGGTCCTGCAGGTATCGCTGACCACAGTGATCGGAGTTGTGTCTCCGGCAGCATTTGGCATATTAATAATCATCAGTTTATTGTTAATTTTTGATATCGACGTAAGCAGGTTTCTTCCAACAGTCCAGGCACCTGTTGCTAAGAATCCGCTGTTAATGGCTTTCGCATATGGCTTCTTTTTTGGAGCCATTGCAGTACCCTGCAATCCCTTATTTATAGCTGCCCTTTTTGCAAGAACAATATCTGCTATAAGTTTCCTTGGCAATGTTCTGAATTTCCTGTCTTTTGGCATCGGGATGGCTTTTCCTTTATTAGCGTTTTCACTGGTTTCTATTGCTACGAGCATGGCGGTAATCAGGTACTTGACCCGGTACAGAAGAACTATAAATGTGTTATCTGGAATAATAATGCTGGTCATTTCAGTATATTATATAATATTTGTTTTCAGAATATTTGGATGATACGAATGAAGATGGCAGGAGAAAAAAGCCAACTGCTTTATGAAAAATCTAAAACCACGCTTTGAAAAACTCTAATCGCTTGTGCTTATTTTACTCATTACCTCACTAAGGTTATGATACATCATGCGAATGTTCTATTTAATCGCAGGATGCGCTTAGACATCCAGTGCGTCCTGGATTTAGCGCCATTTATGGTCTGTCCTTCGGTCTTACTGAATAACGATCAGGGAATGTGAGAGAACCATACAATGACCATTTAAAGAAAAGGAGATGACAATATGAAACAGTTCAAAAGAGGACATCTTAAGAGCATTGCATTGCTCGCTATAGTGCTGATCGCCACTGTAGGAATCGTCTATGCAAATACACCTGCCCGCACACCTGCTGGCTTTGATAAGACTGTCGTATTCATGGCCGCAGGCCAATACAACTCAAGTATACCTCCAGCAGAAGGAGATCTGGCAGTCTGGTATCACAAGACTGTCATGGGACGTACTGACGCACAGATCGCTGAAGTAAAGAACAAAGCGATACAATACTTCAAGGATGAATTCGGGATCGACACTGACCCGGTTGCTTTCGGGGTCGACCCCAGAAATGAGTACCGCGCCTACTATATCTCTGGCATGGATATCCCGGATGAAGGCTGGGTTGTGCGAGATGGAGGGTTCAGTGCAGTGTTTATGGCCCCTACTACACTGCATGGAAAATACGGCGGCATTGCAGGGAAAACTGTACCCGCCGGTTCAATGATCGTTTATGGGGACTACAACATAGACGTAACAGGGCCCGGAAATAGTGGAAAAAATCCATCCGATGTAAAACCATTGATTATACATTACCAGTCTGCAGAACCCATAATCCCGGACATGATTAACAACGGGATCACATTCCGCTGCACGGTGATAGCCCCGTGGGGTGAAGGGATCGCACAGGGTATATCCTACCCGCAAGATCTTGGGAATGGAATAGTCCAGGCAAACATCAGGGCTGTCCAGACATACCCGGAATTTGGCCCATCTGTAGTGCATATGCCGTGAACAATTTGAGGGAAGGATATATTTGTTCCCTCTCTTTTTTTCAATCAGCCATAACTTTGCGGCACCTGAGAAACAGAGCAACAGGTTTTTTCCAGACCACTTCCTTTCTGATTATTTCGAAACCTGCCTTTTCAAAACAGGCAATAAGACCATTGCTTGTGAAATTGAGCCAGTACTTCGGCTTTCCATATAATATGATCCATTTTATTAACTTTAACTGTTCCAGGAAACCAGAGTCTCCGAAACAGTAGGTTATGCATATGAACTCTCCTCCTTCTTTCAGAACTCTTTTTCCTTCTATAATAGCCTTAAAAGGTTCTTTCATAGTTTGAAGAGAATTGCAGCTTACCACTTTGGTAAAATAGGATTCAGCGAATGGAAGCCTGTATGCATCCTCCACCTGAAATGTGAGGTTTTTAAGGTTTAACTCTGAACATTTCCTGCTGGCTACGGTTATCATCTCAGGGCTAATATCGATGCCAACAACTTTTCTGGCTATAGGGGCTATATGAAACGCAATGTCCCCGGTGCCGGTACCGACTTCTAACACGGCATCACCTGGTTGAATATACGAACTGATTTTCGCCCTGAACACATCATATTGATCCCTGAAAGCACTCTCAATCCACCGATCATATATTTTAGCAATTTTACTCCAGAATATTCGCTCACCTTGTTTTCGTTTATCGTCAATATTTTTCAACTTTTTATCTGGAGAAATAAAAGCAAGAAGAATCATTTGAGAAACCCTCTGAAATATGAAAGAATACATCCAAAGCATATAAAGAATGCGGCGTTATGAGAGGTAAATCAAAACCCTCACAAGTATTAAAGCTTATGAAAATGCTTTTAAAAAAGAATGCTGCCGCAAATAGAATTAAAAGATAGTGAGGTCTTTGCAGAAGAGTCAAGAAGCATCTGTCCGGAATGCCTCAAAGTCATAGACTGCCAGATACTTTTTCGTGAAAATAAGGTATATTTACGAAAATACTGCGAGAATCACGGTTTGTTTGAAGTGCTCGTATATTCAGATGCTGGTGACTATCTCCAGGCAGCAAAATATAATAAGCCCGGATCAAAGCCGTTACATTACCAGGGTTCTGTTGCTAAGGGCTGCCCGGAAGATTGCGGACTGTGTACTGCGCATCTCCAGCATACCTGTGTGGGGATAATTGAGATAACAGATATGTGTAATCTGAACTGCCCTGTCTGTTTTGCAGATGCACATAACAGTTTTACATTGCCCTTTGAACTGATAAAGGAAATGATAGACCTTTATATGAAATGCGAGGGCAAACCCGAAGTTCTTCAGATCAGTGGAGGTGAGCCAACACTGCACCCCGATATCCTTAAGATTTTAAGATATGCTGGAGAGAGAGGTATATTACATCCTGTCCTGAACACGAACGGGTTAAAGCTTGCAGACAGGGATTTTGCAGAGAAAATATCTCAAAGCATGCAAGGACCTGTGCATAATCGAAAACCAAATATCTATTTGCAATTCGATGGATTGAGCGATGACACTTACATAGCCCTGCGGGGAAGGCCTCTTATCGACCTGAAGATGAAGGCGCTTGCGAACTGCAAAGAGTTTGGAATGAACGTGGCCCTTGTTCCCACCATAGTCAAAGGGATAAATGATCATGAGATTGGCCCTATTATCGATATGGCTCTTGGCGAAAGCAATATAAAGATGGTCAATTTTCAGCCTTCGACCCTGGTGGGAAGGTATGGCCTGCACAACAAACAGAATGGAAGAATGACCATACCTGAAATGTTACATGAAATCGAAAAACAGACATCTGGGCTATTAAAGAAAAAAAGTTTCATTAACATTCCATGTCCTTATCCAACTTGTTCTGCCTGTACCTATATTTACAAAGTGAAAGAAAGAAAAATTGTATTGACTGAGCTGCTAAATATGGACAGGTACATGGACTATATTGTCAACCGTGCCCTTCCGGATATGGAATTTTCATCCGAGATAAAAAAAGCTTTCAGCGCTCTGGAATCACTTCTATCCATGTCCGCAGTATCAGGCTCTAAGAAAACAGAAAAAGCTATCTGTACTTTTTGTCATGCGGCAATACCTGATATTAAGGACATAGTTGATAATATTACGTTGATCTCGGTGCATGCCTTTATGGATGAGCACAATTTCGACATGAAAAGAGCAATGAAATGCTGTGTAACAGAAATTTTACCTGATGGGCAGATGATACCCTTCTGCGTATATAACATACTCTACAGAAAGAATTTAACTGAAGGATTTGGAAAGCTGTGCTAAAGATGGTCAATAAGTTAGAAACAATATCTGGAGAGAGAATTTATTCTATCCTGAATGCCTATGTGGATGAGAAGGGGAATGTGGATTATCTAACCCTGGCAGTGACGGGCGATGCAGCCAAATATGTTGAATCTCTGGAAACATTTGATACGGCAAATTTGAGAACTAAAAACGAAAAGTTAGCTTTCTGGATAAACGCTTACAATATGCTCGCAATATATGGTGTCATAGAAGTGATTAAGAAAGATCCCGGCTTTATCAAAAAAGGAAATAAAGGCTGGCTGGACAAGTTCAGGTTCTTTTTTATAAATAAATACACTATTGCAGGAGAGAAGTACAGTCTTCTGGATATAGAGAACTGGATTTTAAGGAAGAAATGCAAGGAGCCCAGGGTGCACTTTGCCCTCGTATGCGGGACAGGGTCATGCCCTCTGCTTAAGAATGGTTTATACTCAGGCGCAGAGATTGATACGGAACTCGATATCGCAGCAAAACTCTTCATGAACAGCCCGAAAGGGACAAGACTGGATAAAGAGAATAATATTATATACCTCTCAAGAATTTTCAAATGGTACAGGAAGGATTTCGGGAATGAGAAAAATTCCGTTCTCAGATTCATAGCGAGATATCATTCTGAAAAGGATTATATCGAAAAGAATTTAGATAGACTCAGGATAAAATATCTGGATTACGACTGGAGGCTGAATATAAAACGCTAAGAAGGCTGGTATTATAAACGAGGAAAATGATAATGGAAGAAAAAGAAATAAAGAAAGCTTTAAGGGAAGGTTATGCCAAAATAACAGGAAAGGAAAGCTCCCGCTGTACTCCTGCTGACCTGGCAGTGGAGATAAGCAAGAATATAGGATACAGGGATGAAGAACTCAACTCCGTACCCGAAGACGCAAATCTCGGTCTTGGTTGCGGGAATCCCGTCGCTATGGCATCTTTAAAAGAAGGGTGTGGATATGACGCCTGAGATGATCCTGAAAGCCAGGGAAAATGCAAGGGCAGGAAATTATGGGAACGTAGAGTTCAGGCAGGGTGATATTGAAAATATACCTGCAGCGGATAGTTCAGTTGATATGGTCATATCCAACTGCGTTATCAACCTTGCACCCGAAAAGGAAAGGGTTTTCAAAGAAGCGTTCAGGGTACTGAAACCGGGTGGCAGGCTGATGATTTCGGATATCGTCCTGTTGAAAGAGCTTCCTGATGGCGTGAAAAATTCTATAGGGGCCTATATCGGCTGCCTCTGCGGCGCAGTAATGAAGGATGAGTACTTGAATTCAATAAAAAATGCAGGCTTCAGCGACGTCAAAGTATTGGATGAGTTTTCTTATCCGATCGATCTGATCGCCAACGACCCGACTGCAAAGGCGGTTATTGAGTATTTTAACTTCTCGATTGATATGATAAAAGAGGCTGCTGAGTCGATTGTCAGCATAAAGGTTCATGGCAAAAAACCAGTATAATAAGGGCAACATATGAGTTCCAGAGCTTTACACAGTTAATCGCCTGTGCTTATTTTGCTCACTACCTCCAGAGAGTTATAAAGTATGATACGAATGAATGATGCATGTCCATGCGGCTCAGGAAAGAAATTTTTAATATTATTTCAAAAATAGGTAATCGATTGTGCTCATTATGCTCATCACAACAATAATTATATATACATCGTAAGTACTACTACTGTCTGAAAAAACATAACAAGAGGTGAAAATATATGGCAAGTTGTTGTGGATCAAAAAAGACCCCGGCGCCGAATGATGCATGTCCATGCGGCTCAGGAAAGAAATTCAAGGATTGCTGTGGAAAGAAATAAGGAAAAATAAGCGAGATAAATGAACAGGTGATGATAATGGCTAAAATGTGTCTAATGAAAGGCTGTAAAACTTCCGAAGGAATGTGCGTCCATGAAAAAATGATGGCTGTAATAGTAATGGTCGTCATTGTGGCCGCTGCTTTAAAACTATTGAATGTGTTTTGAGGTGGGAAGATTCTCTTCTCATTTCAAACCGTTAAATTTAATATAAAGGAAACTAATAATTTATCAAGGTGGAGGCTAAAAATGGTAAAAATAAAAAATGTTGCGTACGCGGTATTGGTTATATTTCTTGCGTCATTTTTTTTGGGCTGTGTTGGCACAAAAGAAACAAAATTGCAACCAAAGGCAGAAGGTAAAGCGCTGTATAACTACATAACAGCAGGGAACAACTATAAAAACTGGGCTAAATGGCCTGGCACAGGCGAATTTTACCCCAAGAGTGCTGGAAGTCCGCATGGTGATCTGCTCATCACATATGTGAATGACAAAGGGCTATCAGCGATACAGGGCAAGACAGGCAGCCTGCCTGATGAGAGCATAATAATAAAAGAGAACTACATGCCTGACAAGACGCTGGCTGCACTCACGGTCATGTACAAGGAAAAAGGTTACGATCCTGCACACAACGATTGGTTCTGGGCAAAGTATTCACCCACAGGCGAGGTACAGGATGAAGGGAAGGTAGGTATGTGCAACGACTGCCACGGCAAGCAGAAAGATAACGACTACACATTCACAGGTACCCTGAAGTAGAGACTTAACATTCCCAATCGTCGTTTAAATGGATTGGGTCTGTAAATTACAGACCCAGGATTTTTTTAACTTTCTCAATAGTCGGCTTGCCTTCGATGGCGATTCTGCCGTCCACTACTATTGTTGGCGTGGCTTTGATGCCGTATTTTTTTGCCCTGACAAGGCATATCTCAGATTCGCATTTTTCTGCCAGATTATACTCCGTCAGCGTGCACTCGCTGCATTTCGCCTTTTCCACGATTTCCACGGTTTCCCTGCACAGATAGCAGCCGGATGTGAAGATTTCAATTTCGTGTTTCATTGCTTTTCACCTCTATTAGTTTATTATTTAAAGTAAGTACCTTAAAGTATTTATTGATGGATATTATCAGCAAAAAATGGGCACTGCTGGTCATTAACACCATCGGCAACTCCCGGAAAATAAGGTACGGCGAGATAAGAGATGTTCTAGGAGAGATCAATTCCAAAGTACTTTCAGACAGGCTGAAGGAGCTTGAAGAGGCAGGATTGATTAAAAGGGAAGCCTATGCTGAAATACCGCCCAGGGTTGAATACTCGCTGACAGAAGACGGAGAGGCGCTGCGAAAGGCTATAGTGCCTTTGATGAAATGGGTATATTCAAAGAATACTGAAAGAACAAATACACCCTGCGATATTGCATATTCGGAAACCCGGACTTAAAAATGAGCCTCATTCGGTTATCTTCCTAATCAGACACTTATTCATACTGTCCGAGAGTTTATACAGGGCGAATAAAAGCAGCATAATAGAAGCTATTTCCAACCATAGGTTTTTGCCCAAGAGGTGAAAAAACCTATAAACATGCCTGTGAATCCCACTTTTCCTGAGTTTTTGCTTCTCATTATTCTGAGATTATAAGTGAAGATTGTAAGATAAATCCCTGATAGAATGGCCATAACAATTGTCAAAAGACCGTTGAGAGGGTTAATCTCCTCACCCATAATTAGATTGGCGGATACTCCATAAATATTTTCCACCTCAACCAGGTATTCGAGTCGATTCGAATATATCCAGCTGGGTAATGAGTAAATATATCACTATCGATTATCTTTTTAATTAATCCGTCTCTTTCACGAGCTTCACAGCCTTCGCAGCAGCAGGAACATAGCACATCTGCACCTCGTCACCAGGTCCAAGAAGAGCCAGCGGGTTCCCATCAACGTTAAGGCATGTGCCTTCGCGTATGCCTGTGACCACCACATTATCCGCCTCCCTGATACTGGAGGTCTTTGTTATTATAGGTTCCATTAGCAGTAACTCTTCTGCCCCAATGCTGAAATTCACAAGAGGCTCGCTGGTTATGGCAATCCCGGCAGGCAGACCCAGGGCTGCGGCTAATGAAGTGCCGCCTGCCAATCCCTTGCCAAGATACCTTTCTTCAAGAGGAGCAGCGAAAAACTGGCCGAAAACACCTTTGTGAATCACTATTTTCTCCGGGGATTCGCCTCCGCGCTCAATGCATACCTCGGAATCCGTGGTTCCAACTCTTGAAGGAGGAGAGGACTTCTTCCTTCCTTTCATGAACTCTGATGCGTTAACCTGTACCACCCTCCCTTCAATGGTTGTAAGGATAGTATCACCCAGAACCACATCATTAAAACCGAGCCCTACCTTTTCCCCATTCAGAGAAGCCAGTATCCCTCCAACCTCCTGAACAGAGAAAGCAGATGGATCAAGCATGTCAATCTCCTGAGATCTTACAGTTATGAGTGGCCCGGCATTGGTGCTGCCTCCACCGACACCCAGGATGGGTGTGGCTGCGCCTGCTTTAAAGAGGCTGTATGCAACATCCGACATGGTTCCATCGCCTCCTACCACAAGGATAGCGTCAACCCTTGAAGCCAAGTCAGCTGCAGCAGCGATAGTCGCTTCCCTTCTGGCAAGGAGATGAGGACGGATAATTTGGCTTTCTCTGAATTTCGAAATTGCACTGGATGCTACGTTTTCAATGAATGCTCCGCCAGCGCCTGCCACCGTGTTCACTATAACTCCAAGCTTTTTGATATTTAATCGATTCATAATTTTATCCTTTTATCAGTTCCTAAATTTGACATCTAACTGGTTTTAAATTCAACTCGTTTGTGTTCATTTTACTCACGACCTCCAGAGGGTTATCATGTATGATGTAATTTGTACTAATGTCTGAAAAAGATGCATAAATGGAGGTAAAACAAATATGGCTGGATGTTGCACACCAAAAAAGACCTTTGTACCGAATGACGCATGCGGATCAGGAAAGAATTCAAGGATTGCTGCGGGAAGAAATAACATAAGAAAGTATATATCATAAAAACTACAATCTTTCTCTAGGAGTGAATTTTTTTTATGACAGCAAGAGAAGAATTAGAAAAGTTAGCAAAAGAGTGTGAGGAATGTGCCGGTAAAGATGCAGCGTCTTTCGAAGAACATTTTGAAAAGTGCCCTGCATGCCAGGAGCGCAAAGCCAAAGCTGAAAAGCTTGCTCAAATAACCGACATGATGCAAATGCTGGCATCAAAACCCGAGGAAGACAGGCGTCAGATCCTGGGGGCACGGATGGAGCAATTTTCCGCCCTGCCTGAAGACAAAAGGATAGCCGCAATAACCGACATGCTCGACGGTATAGCAGAACTGTCAGAAGAAGACAGGGTCAAGGTTGTTAAAACAAGGATTGATCAAATGACAAAACTTCCAAAAGAGAAACGAGAGGTGCTGATGGGAGCTTTGAAGAAAATAATGTCTACCTGGCCTGAAGAAAGGAAGATGATGGAAAAGCGTGCGATGATGGCTGCCACACAGGATTATTTCATCCTGAAGAGAATGATGGTCAGGAATATGTTTAAGAAAATGCTAATGTGATTAATTTATTTTTTGGAGGTATTTGAAATGCCAGTTGATGATACAAAAGAAAATCTGGCTATCTGCATGAATTACTGCGGAACCTGTCCAAGCCTGCCGTATCCCCCACAGCCAATGCTGTTCTGTGCAAGGGGGAAATCGCCAGAAAAAATCGTAAAAAAAGGCTGTAAATGTCCTGCGTGCCTTGTTTATGCCAGATATAAGCTGAAGGATATGTACTTCTGTGACATTGGTAAGGCGCCGTGAAAGAAGCGCTTATTGAGTGACTACTGATAAGGGAGGTGACAAAGAATATGGCTGAAAAGCAATACAAGTGTAATATGTGTGGTGCTACATTTGAGTCTGAATCAGAGCTAATGAAGCACACAGAGAAAGAACATAAAAAGTCCAAATAAGAAGCTTGAGAAGAGTGAAAGTTAAATTAAAATCGCACTCTTGCGGGAGAAATGAGATTCTGTAGATTCAAAAAGTAACGATTTCATGCTAAAGCGAATATCGGATAAAGCACTTGAATACGAGAATTATTTAATTCATCTCATAATCCCGATTTTTCTTTTTATCCTGAATACGGTAGGTATTAGTGGGGCGGCGCTTTTTGTCCCCTTTTTTGCACTTGTATTCCCTGCACTTGCATTCAGTCTCATTCCGGGGCAGGGCGTGATGCTCGGACTGATAACGGAATCATTCGGGATATCCAGCTCCACTTTTGCCTTTATGCGTTTTGGTGCGGAAAGGATCAGGGCATTTGCAGAAGAACTGGCACCCAAAAAAAGCCTTACCGTCACGCATAAGCATAAGGCAACTCCAGAAAATGTCACGCTCACAGACAGGAATGGAAAAGTTTACAATTATTGTCTATGCGCGTACAGAATAAGACTATTTGGTTATACTCTGGGAGGTATATTCCAGGAAGTGGATATAAATGACAAAATACAGATGCGATGTTTGCAATGTTTTCGAATATGACGATTCGCGGGGGAACTCGCCTACAGGGATAAAACCCGGCACAAAACCGGAAGATTTCCCTGATGAGTGGAAGTGTCCCATTTGTGCGTCGGATAAATCCCACCTAAAGCCTGTCAAAAAGGAAGAGAGGATTGCGCAGATAGATGAGATCATGACCTGCCCACATTGCGGAGCTAAAAGTAAAGTGACGATTTCCACTGCTAAAATGGATCTGGGCGGATATCTGGCAGAATGGAAACGGGACAGGGATGACCTGGAAATATATATGTCTGATATCCATACGATTTCTGTGACCGGGGAGTCAATCATCGAACCAATGAGGACGACAAAAAATGTGCTCTCCTGGGAGGACATTCTAATAAAAGGTGCTCAACTGGCGAAAATTCCCTTAAATAAAGACGAGCCTGTGAATACCAGAACCACAATAGGTCATGCGGCGAAGCATCCTCTTATAATCGAAACACCTATTTATGTAACCCATATGTCTTTTGGCGCCCTTTCAAAAGAAGTTAAAACTGCTTTAGCAAAAGGGAGCGCTGCTGCCAGGACCGCCATGGGTTCAGGAGAAGGCGGGATTTTGATGGAGTCGCTTGACAATGCCTATAGATACATTTTTGAATACGTGCCCAACAGGTACAGCGTCACTGATGAGAACCTCAGGAAAGCGGATGCTATAGAAATAAAGATCGGTCAGTCTTCAAAACCGGGCATGGGAGGTCATTTGCCTGCAGAGAAGGTAACCCGGGAGATCGCAGAGATCAGGGGTTTCCCGGAAGGGATTGATATTGTCAGTCCGTCCCATTTCGAAGACATAAGGAACAGGGATGATCTGAAAAAGAAGGTGGACTGGCTAAGAGAAAAATCCGATGGAAAGCCCATCGGGATAAAAATCGCAGCAGGTCATGTAGAAGATGACCTGGAGATAGCGACCTATGCAGGACCGGATTTCATAACCATCGATGGAAGACCGGGTGCGACCGGGGCTTCGCCCAAGTTCGTAAAACAGGCAACATCAGTACCTACTGTTTTTGCCTTATACAGAGCAAAGAAATACCTTGACAAAAATGGAATAAAAGACATATCCCTTATTATTACAGGCGGTCTTCGGGTGTCATCGGATTTTATAAAAGCGTTGGCTTTAGGCGCAGACGCTGTTGCAATAGGAACTGCAGCGCTGCTGGCATGCGCATGCCAGCAGTACAGGCTGTGCGATACGGGTAAATGCCCTGTCGGCGTCACTACACATAACCCGGAATTAAGAGAAAGATTAAAAGTTGAGTTCTCGGCTAAGAAATTGGAAAATTTTTTAAGAGTTTCCACGGAGGAATTAAAGGATTTTGCAAGATTGACGGGAAATGATGATGTGCATAAATTGAGCATAAAGGATTTGTGTACGACAAATTCTGAGATCTCAAATCATACGGAGATCACACATGTTTAGGGAGGTGAAAAGAAAATGGAGAAGACAAGGATAACGTTGATCGATTACGATGAATCCCAATTTCAGGACAAAGAAATGGATCTAAGAAACTTTATATCACAAAAATTACATTCTTTTCATCATAAGGGGTGAATATATGGAAGAAAAATACAGGATGTTTATCGGCGGAAAATGGGTAGAATCTTCATCGAAAGAAACATTCGATGTCAGGAACCCTGCCACCGAGGAAGTGATTGCAAATGTTCCGCTCGGCACAAAAGAAGATGCAAAATCCGCTATAGATGCAGCAAGAGAGAAATTTGATAGCGGCGTCTGGTCGAACAAAACTCCGGCAGAACGCTCCCTGATTCTCTGGAAGCTTGCAGATCTGGTCGAGGCCAATGCCCAGAAAATCGCCACACTGGAATCGATGAACGTGGGAAAGACAATCAAATACAGCAGGGATTCTGATCTACCCTTCATTATTGATAATCTGAGGTTTTTTGCAGGCGCAGCGAGGCTGCTTGAAGGCAAATCCGCATCTGAATATTCGGGGTTGGGCACAAGCATTATCAGAAGAGAGCCCATTGGCGTTGTAGTTGGTGTGGTTCCCTGGAACTATCCCTTATACATAGCCGTATGGAAGATGGCTCCGGCACTGGCAGCAGGAAACACTGTTGTCATTAAACCTGCAAGTCTTACGCCATTGACGCTGCTTGAGTTCGCAAGACTGGCACAGATCGCCGGAGTACCGGATGGTGTTTTGAATGTTGTTACAGGTCCGGGCGAGGTAATAGGAGAAGAGCTCGCAACCAGTCCCAACGTTGATATGATCTCGCTGACAGGCGATACTTCCACCGGAAAGAAGATCATGCAGATGGCTTCAGGCAACCTGAAGAAAGTCCATTTGGAACTTGGAGGAAAAGCCCCATTCATAGTTCTGGACGATGCGAACATAGATGCCGCAACAGAAGGGGCTGTGGTTGCAGCCTTCTGGAACAGCGGGCAGGATTGTACTGCTGCTACAAGGGTTTACGTTCATGAGAGCATCCACGATGAATTTGTCAAACTGCTTGTGGAAAAGGCGCAAAATATCAGGATCGGCGATCCCCTTGATGGGAGAACCGACATGGGTCCTTTAGTATCCGGAAAACAGAGGGAACGGATTGAAGCCTACGTGAAATCGGGAATAGAAGAGGGGGCAAATCTTATCCATGGAGGAAAGAGACCTGAAAACCTGGAAAAGGGATACTTTTTTGAACCCACCATTTTTACAGGTGTTGAGCAGAAGATGAGGATATGCCAGGAAGAAATCTTTGGTCCTGTATTGTCAGTATCCGGTTTTTCTACTATTGACGAGGTTGTAGAAAAAGCAAATGATGTTGTTTACGGGCTTGCCTCTTCGGTCTGGGGAAAAGATATAACATCTCTTATCAGGATAGCAAACAGGCTGAAATACGGAACTGTCTGGATAAACGAGCACGGGGTATTAACTTCAGAAACCCCTCACGGCGGCTTTAAACAGAGCGGTTTCGGAAAAGACCTTTCATTATACTCGCTTGAGGAATACACCCAGGTCAAGCATGTTTACATCGACCAGACAGGTTCGGTCAGGAAGCCCTGGTACTATACGGTTTACGGTGAAAAATAAACAAAATATTCAAAATTTTGGAGAAACACATGACAAAACAATTAAAACTGGACAGATCGATGGAGCTGTATAAGGAAGCATCGAAAATAATCCCCGCCGGTGTTGGATCAAATGCAAGGCTCATGAAAAGTGCCTGCCACGAGTTCGGACCCTGCAGTATTTTCATTGAAAAAGCGGTTGGTTCTCATATCTGGGACGTGGATGGTAACGAATATATTGATTACAGGCTGGGCTACGGACCTGTCATAATCGGTCATAGCTATAAAGAAATACACGACGCTGTGCACTTGGCTGATGAAAAAGGTCTGGTCTATGCTTCGGATAATGAGCTTATGATCGAAGTCGCGAGGACAATATGCCGGTTCGTACCTTCGGTTAAGATGCTCAGGTTCGCAAGTTCAGGAACAGAGGCAACGATGGGAGCGATACGGGTTGCAAAGGCATTTACAAAAAAAGACAAGATAATAAAATTCGAAGGTCATTATCACGGCTGGCACGATGCTGTGTCATTCTCTACGAAACCAGGATATCACTGCGCAAGGGAAGCCATCCCCGCTTCCCTGGGAATTCCAGAGGGGATTTCTAAATACACTCTGGTGTGCGAGTGGAACAATTTCGAATCAATAGAAAGTAAAGTTAAGGATAATTACAAGGATGTTGCGGCAATCATCACTGAACCTGTCATGGGCAACGCTTCTGCAATTCCTCCAAATGAGGGATATTTGAAGTATCTCAGGGAACTCTGCGATGAATATGGCATCCTCCTCATTTTCGATGAGGTAAAGACAGGGTTCAGGCTTGGAAAAGGGGGTGCTCAGGGGCTCTTCAATGTGACTCCCGATCTATCTACTTTTGCCAAATCCATGGGCAATGGGTATCCAATAGCCGCCTTCGGGGGAAGGAAAGATATAATGGAACTTATCGGACCCGGAAAGGTCATGCACGGCGGCACATATTCTGCGAATCCGGTTTCGCTTACCGCATGTAAGGCTACTTTGAAAGAACTGGATAAAAGCAGTGTCTGGGACAGACTCTATGGCTACGGGAAAAAGATGATGAAAGGTATAGATGAGATCCTGGAAGACCGTAAAATCCCCCATGTAATCCACGGCTTTCCAACGATGTTCCAGTTCCTCTTCACAGATAAAGAAAGAATCACTGCTTACAGAGACCTCGGTTTTTGTGATATGAAAATGTTCACAAAAGTGCAATATGAGCTATTAAAGAGAGGAGTGATGGTCGATGAAGACGGCGAGGAGGCGATATACACTTCGTGTTCGCATTCATCAGGTGACCTGAACAGAACATTAGAGGCGCTGGATGATGCTCTCGGTGATTTGAAATGAAAATTGTGGTTCTGGGCGGATATGGGGAAATGGGGAGGATAACCGTAATAGATCTATTCGAAACATTCAAGGGCACAATAGTCGTTGCCGGGAGAAATGAAGACAAAGCAAAAGCGTTTGCAGAATCCTTCAAAAGCAATAATATAGAGTGGGCAGGGGCAGATGCGGATGATCCTCAGAAATTGATCGGGCTTCTAAGAGGTTCTGATGTTGTGATCAACGCAACACAATACACAACGAATTTACAGGTAATGGAAGCTGCACTTTCCGCGGAAACGAATTACGTTGATCTGGGCGGCCTGTTCCACATGACGAAAAAACAGTTGAAATTGAATAACAGTTTCATGAAGAAAGGCAAGCTTGCAGTTGCTGGATGCGGCGCAACGCCAGGAATAACAAATATTATGGCTGCCTATGGTTCAGGATTGCTTGATACGATAGATTCCATAAATGTACAGTTCGCTGACAAGGACTATACGAAGTATGATATGCCGTTTGTCGTTCCCTATTCGATGCGTACGATATTCGATGAATTTTCAATGGAACCTGCAGTATTCTCTGATGGAAAATTAAAATATGTTAAACCTATAAGCGGAGAGGAGGAAATCGAGTTTCTACCGCCCGTGAACAGAGCAACTTGTTTTTATACCCTCCATTCCGAAGTAGCCACATTCCCTTCGTCGTTCAAAGATAAAGGCATCAAGAATTGCAGCTTTAAAGGCGGTTTCCCGAAGGAGTTCGTTGAGAAAATAAAGTTCCTCATAGACACAGGTTTTGCATCAACAACTCCTGTGAAATATAAGAACATTGATGTTGTACCCCTTAACTTTACCGTGAGTCTGCTGAACAGGTTTATTCCGGAAAAAGACAAAATAAAAGATTTGGAGTTCCTGAGAGTGGAATTGAGAGGAAAACGCGAACGAAAGAAAAAGAATGTGGTAGTGTACTGTGAATCAAGATCAAACTCCAGGTGGAATATACCGGCAGGTACATGGGATACCGGCGTGCCGCCGTCAATAATCGCACAAATGATTGCTGAAAACAAAATTGAAAAGCGTGGTGTCATGCCTCCTGAACTGTGTATAGATCCCGAATTGTTTTTTGGGGAGTTGGCAAAACGCGAAATTTATCTTTCATTTCAGGAGAACCAGGAAAGAATACGAAGTCTCACTGGGGCAAAAAGACATTAAGACATGTAAAAACTATGAAGAATAATGGGGAGAAGTGATACAATACGGAAATCATAGATATATCGTCAGTGCTTTTTGCGTATACTGGAGCAGCAATCATACTTTACGGAGGGGTTTTAACAGTAACCAGAACTTTGCAGCTTGAATTGAAAAGGTCAATAGAACTCAGTTTTCATGACATTCGCAGAGATTTCACACATAAGATCGTATTTGGACTGGACTTTCTCGTTGCCAGTGACATCTTGAGGACGATTGTTGCTCCCAGCCAGGAAGAGATTCTCTTTCTTGGTGCTACTGTCAGCATCAGAACGGTGATGGGGTACTTTTTAACGAAGGAAGCGGCAGAGTTCGATAGCAGTAGAAAAGAGGTTGGTTGATTTATGAAATTTGAAACCAGAGTGGACGAGATAATAAAACGGACACCAGATGTAAAGAGCTTCAGGTTCAGGAGACCGAAGGGGTTTGACTACGATCCCGGTCAATTTTTATTCGTAACAATTCTGAACGAGGGTAAGAAAATCACAAAGCATTTTACGATATCAAGCAGTCCGACAGAAAAAGAGTTCATTGAATTCACAAAAAAGATCACAGACCATGAGTTCTCAGTCGCTCTTGACAGGCTCAAAATAGGGGATTGGGCATACCTTAACGCTCCCTATGGAGATTTCACCTTCAAAGGTGAATATCCCAGAGTAGTGATGATAACAGGGGGCATCGGCATAACGCCTCTCAGGAGCATGATTAAATACTTAACGGATAAGGGAATGAACTCCCGTATTACTTTTTTATTTGGAAACAGGAATGAAGATAGCATAGTTTTCAAGGAAGAGCTGGACCGCCTTGAAAAGGCAAATCAAAACCTCAGGGTAATCCATACACTGTCCCGGCCGGATGAGAAATGGAAAGGAAGGAGAGGTCATATAGACGTTCAGATTATTGAAGAAGAGATACCAGATTACAAAGAATGTGTTTTCTATGTTTGCGGTCCGCCGTCCCTGGTAACAGGTTCAATAGACATTCTTAAGACAATGGGAATTCAAGACGCTATGATACATAGTGAAAATTTTCCGGGGTACTGACAATGTTATCTCACAGACTGGAGCATTTTACCGAATCGGTAATTCGCGATATGTCCCGCCTTGCAGTAACACGTAATGCCGTCAACCTCGCCCAGGGATTTCCTGATTTTCCTGCCCCGGATGAGATAAAGCGCGCTGCTGCATCTGCAATTATGGAAGATTACAACCAGTACTCAATCACATGGGGCGGAAAAGACCTGAGAAATGCGATCTCTCAAAAAGCCCGCAAATATAATCACATCGAAGCCGACCCTGAAACTGATATTACTGTAACGTGCGGAGCCACGGAAGCTTTAATGGCTGCCATGCTTGCAATCATAAATGAGGGAGATGAGGTTATCATTTTCGAGCCTTTTTACGAGAGTTATGGACCTGACTCAGCGGTTTCAGGCGCAATTCCACAGTTTGTCCCTCTAAATGATGATTTCAGTATCAATGAAGGGGCTCTTGTATCTGCATTCAATAAAAAAACCCTTGCGGATCTCTGCGCAGAGCATGACGTTATCGCTGTGAGTGATGAAATTTATGAGTATATCGTATTCGACGATAAAAAGCATATCAGCATAGCTTCATTTGATGAAATGAGAGACAGAACGATAACTTTGAGCGGATTCTCAAAGACCTTCAGTGTCACAGGATGGCGTATCGGTTTTGCGATTGCAGAAAAAACCCTGTCCTCTGCGATACGCAAGGTACATGATTTCCTGACAGTTGGGGCGCCAACTCCCCTTCAACGCGCCTGTCTTGCAGGCCTCAGTTTTCCTGATTCGTATTACAAAGAGCTTGCAGACATGTACGAAAAGAGGAGGAACTTTCTCTACAATACGTTAACAAACGCTGGATTCAGGTGCCATATGCCCGAAGGAGCATATTACATACTTGCGGATATGCCCGAGGGGACAGGGATGGATGATATGGCTTTTGCAAGATACTTGATTGACAAAGTTGGTGTGGCAGCAGTTCCAGGAAGCAGTTTTTATCACAGCGAGCCGGGAAAGCACAAGCTTCGCTTTACGTTCTCCAAGAAGGATGAAACGTTGCAGCAAGCTGCAAGAAGGCTTGAAAAATGGGATAAATAGAATATTCCGTAAAATTTTTTCCAACCATGCATTTTTCATGTTTTTGTTGTTATTACTGGCATTGCCATTTTATCTTTATCGATCACAACATCCACAATAGCAGGCTTGTTCGAAGAAAATGCCTGCTCAAGGGCATTGTCAAGCTCTTCCGGACGCTCTACCCTGAACCCGTCTCCTCCACAAGATTTCGCAAAATCTGCAAAATTGGGATTAATGAACTCAATCCCAAATGCCTTATACCCGTACATCTCCTGCTCTTTCTTGATGTTCTTTAACATGCCGTCATTGAATATTATAACCTTAACTGGCAGCCTGTTGTAAACAGCAGTTGTAAAATCCGCCATAAGCATGGCAAATCCACCATCACCTGTGATGCAGATAACCTGTCTGTTCGGATAAATTAACTGTCCTGCAAGGCTTGCCGGAAAAGCAAAAGCCATGCTTCCCATGTTTGATGAGAATAAAGTCTCTTCACCGTCACACAGGTATCTTTTATAAAACCAGTATGTATGGTCGCCGACATCAACAGTTATAAGAGCATCTTTCCTTGCATGTCTTTTTACTGCCTGGATGACATAACCGGGGGAGACAGGTCTTGAGGCATCCTGAGCATCTTTTTCCATATCAGCCAGCTGTTCATCCTTGAACTTTTTTATCTGTTCAAAGTACTCTTTGTCCGGGATCTTAGGAGCCACCTTCTTAAAAAGCTCTCTCAGTGTAAGTTTTGCATCTCCTTCCAGGCCCGCTTTTACAGGGAAACTTTTGCCGAGATGAACTCCGTTAATATCTATCTGGATTACAGGAATATCAGGCATGAGGTTTTTTTCTCTGAAACTCGAGCCTGCGATAATGATAAGATCTGATTTTGTTACAGCTTCAGCAGCGCATAATGTTCCAAGAGAACCAAGGACGCCCACAGCAAGAGGATGGGTTTCCGGGACCACTCCTTTAGCGCGTGAGGTCGTTGCTACGGGAGAATTAATTTTTTCAGCTAATCTTTGCACTTCTTCCTTTCCGCCTCTGGCTCCCCAGCCAATAAAGAGAAGCGGTTTCTTGCTTTCGTTAATAAGAGAAGCGGCATAATCGATATCCTCATCTGCCGGAACAATACCAGGTTTAAAAATATGATCTTCTGGCAGCCATATCTTTTCGCTCAGTTTTTCAGAAAGAACATCTGTGGGTAAACTCAGCATAGCTGCTCCCCTATGCGAATAGGCATTCTTAAGGGCCATGACAGTTGCTCTGACTGCCTGTTTGGGCTTGGCTATTGTTTCGTGGTACACAGTAAAAGGAGCAAATATTTCGATCTCGTCTATTTCCTGCAAATGCTCGCTTCCAAGCAGCACCTGTGCTACCTGGCCTGCAAGTGCAAGTGCCGGAGCGCCGTCTGTCGTGGCATCCACAAGACCTGTGATCAGGTTTGTCGCTCCCGGGCCTGCGATAGACAGGCACGCAGCCACCTCACCGGTGAGCTTTCCATAAGCTGATGCCATAAATGCTGCCGTCTCCTCATGTCTTGTGAGAATGAATCTTATCTTATTCTGCTTCCGGATTGCTTCTACCAACGGCAGATTCGAATCTCCAGGGATGCCGAAAACATACTTAACGCCTGCAGCTGCAAGCTGCTCGATTATCTTGTCTGCAACTGTTGTGGTAATTTCCACTTTTTCAACTACCTTTTCTTCTCTCCCGATTTCTTCAAATGCTGATTTGGAAGCGCTGCATATCGGACATACCCAGCTTTGAGGCAGTTCGCTGAATTTTTTTCCTTCTTTTTCTTCGTCATAGATGTAATTGCACACGGTGCATCTGAATCTTGCCATTTTATTTTCCCCTGTTATAGCATTGGGAGTAAAAGAGTATATATTTTGTCCATATTGAAGGTACAGAAATGTATATGGATTAAAGAAATAGTGTATAACATAGGGTGTGTAAAAATGAAATTATTCAGGTTGCCGCTAATATTGATAGTTGCTATTTTAGTGAGTGGATGCACGGATCAACAGTCTGCCCAAACCACGCCTGATAAGCCAACTGCTGCAATAACTTCCACAGGCGAAGTTAAAGAATTCACAATAAGAGAATCGAATTTCAAATTAAGCCCGTCAAATATAACCGTGAGTCAGGGGGATCTCGTCAGGATAACTGTGGTGGTTGACCAGGGCACACATGACCTGTTTGTGGAAGGATATGATCAAAGGGTTAACGTGGCGTCTTCCGGGAAAAGTCAGGTTATGGAATTTGTTGCGGATAAATCAGGAATATTTAAGATGTGGTGCGAAGTGGCAAATCACAGGGATTTAGGGATGGAAGGTCAATTACCATACCGTCATGATTCGCTTGGGTTTTATAAAAATACGATTAAACAATTTCTGAGCAAGCTTCCATCTCTAAAATAGAATGAAGGGAGGATATCAAAACACTATCCAGTTCATTATTCTCAAAAAC
>JBAQLI010000072.1:0-25181 GCA_049301735.1 Candidatus Methanoperedens sp. | reverse complement strand
ACAATATTTTTCATTTCAGGTTGAATCTTTGCTTTTATAGATGCATCATTTTTGCTGTCATAACCCAGGTCATGAAGTTCTATCCATGAATTCGGGCTGAAATCAGCGCTATACATACCTATTATTTTCTTACCATAGAAGACAATCTGCTGAACTTGTCCCTGCAGAATCGGGGCTTCCATTGCAGATCCTGCAAGAATTTTGGTATTAACAAAATATGCCCGGTTCACACCAGCAGGTGTGAGTTTCAGACCGTCAGCGATTGACTTGAAATTGTCTGGCAGTGATAGCGTTGACAGATCAATTGATGGGGCAGGCGTGACGGCCGATAATCCTGTAACAGGAATTCCTGTTGGGAAGTAGCTCTGGGTTTTTGTTGCTATCCCGACACATACATCACAGAATGAGGCGTGGTCGTCATAAACCCCATCATTGGAAACGAAGCAATCTCTAACAGACTTGTGAGGTTGTCCCCCGGACGTTACACTTCCATGCTGCCCGCAGCCGCAGTAACAAGGTATTTGCTCAAGTACTTCCGGGTGTTCAGTCGCGTATTTATACGCTTTTAATGTCATCGCGTTAGTAACTGCAAAATCCGGAAGTTTGCCTGCAGCTTTTGGTGAAAGTATCGGTAGATAATTATCCTTCACAGGAGGCGTATCTGTCCCGGACCCCCCTCTGTTTCCATATTCTTTATCGATCAATGCCCTTACTTCTTTAAGAGTCATTTTCTGGGTTGGTTCTGTTTTTTGCGAACCACTCGTCAGGAAGACGAATGCTCCGATGAGAATAATTGCTGCGACTGCAATTATTATAATATTATTATTTCCTTTCTTTTTCGGTATCTTTTTGCTCTTTTGTGCATTATTTATTTTCTTTTCAGGCTTCATTTTCATGCCTCCTTTATTTTACAATTTTATTTATTTCATCAAGGAACGTTTGATTTGTCCTGTATCCAAGTAATCTTTTTATTTCGGTTCCATTTGAATCAAGGAATATTTCAGTCGGAGTAGCGCGTATCTTAAAATTCCTGGTTTCTGTTTTTTGCTCATCCACATCTATAGAGATCAATATGAAATCCTTATTCAGTTTATCTATCACGCTTGAATTTGTGAAAGTCTCTGCTTCGAATTGTTTGCATGCACCGCAATATTTCGACCTTGCATATACGAACACCGGCTTTCCCTGTGATTTTGCATCAAGAAGGCCAGGCTCGACTTCTGTGAAAAAGGCCAATCCCTGTATGTTTATCTTATTAGCTCCATGATCCTTTTCATCTGAAATATTACCTGTTGTGCCGGTAGATTTTACGTTCAAACATCCTGCGAACAGGACAAAGAGAACGATTGCCAAATATATCCCTTTTTTCAAGTTCTATCTTATTTTACGATGAATGTAAAGTTATATAAGGATTTTGGCTGATGTCAAAATTTTATTTTGTGCGGGGTCAAGGGGTAAAGAACACTGCGCTCTTCAAGGGGGCAGATGAATAGTACCCCTTGGAATAAAATACTTTCACCCCACTCACATAAGGGTTATATATTCTCAAAATAATGTCGATGCTTGATGAAAAAAGCCTATAAATTCAGAATATACCCGAACAAGAACCAGGAGGTTGTTTTGAATAGAACGCTTGAAACTTGCAGGCATCTCTATAATAATGCGCTTGCAGAAAGAAAGCGTCAGGCAGAACTTAACAAGCTGAAAAAGAATTTCCAGGTATTCCCGTGGGGTAAACCTGAATTTTTCTATGAGGATCAGGCTAATGGCCTGTCAGGATCAAAGACCTCATATCAAAAAGAGGTATATTCCCAGGTCTTGCAGGATACCCTTCGGCGAGTCGATAAAAGTTTCAGGAATTTCTTTTATGGCTTCGGCTATCCTCGGTTCCAGGGAAGGAACAGGTACAACAGTTTTTCATATCCACAAAGCGGTTTTGAACTTAAAGATGGAAAACTCAAACTCTCAAAAATAGGGACTATCAGAACAATCCTGCATCGGGAAATCGAAGGGAAAATCAAGACCTGTACGATTAAAAAAGACGTTGATCAGTGGTATGTTGCCTTTTCATGTGAAATCGAAAAACCGATAGTCTCAGTTGAAGTTAAAACCAGAACAGGGATAGATGTCGGATTAACTTCATTACTTACATTAAGTAATGGGGAGAAAATCGAACCGCCTGAATTCCTTCGAAAATCTGAGCATAAGCTGAAAAAGAAACAGAAGCGGTTAAGCCGGAAAAAGTTAGGATCGAAAAAAAGGAATATGCAAAGAATCATTGTGGAAAAAGTCAACAGAAAAATCAGGTTCCAGAGAAAAGATTTTGCTCATAAGACTAGCCGGGTTCTTGTGGATACCTATGACCATATTAGATTTGAGGATTTGCAGATAAAAAACATGATGTAGAACCATCATTTAGCCAAATCCATAGCTGATGCTAGCTGGTATCAGTTGATTTGTTTCACGAAATCCAAGGCAGAATGTGCCGGGAAAATAGTCGAACAGGTCAATCCAGCCGGCACATCTCAGAATTGCAGCAGGTGCGGACAAACGGTTCCGAAAGACCTCTCAGTAAGGGTACATTCATGTCCTTTTTGTGGTCTTATTCTGGACAGGGATCATAACGCTGCAATTAATATAATGAATGGCAGTACGGTAGGAACTACCGGAATTAACGCCCGTCAAGGACTTTTCAATAGAGAAGCCGATGCAGCGGGACGCCCAAGCCTTTTAGGGTTTGGGTAGTTCACTAAAACTAAGAATTAACATTCCATCTCCAGCACCAGGGCTCCCACATAATTGCAGGTCTTGCACTGGTACTGATATCCTATTTTAAGGCCCATATAATATGTGACATCAGTGGAGCCGCAGACAGGACAGACAAGTATCCTCCTGCCAAGCGGCCTCTTCAGTTCTTCCAGCATCTCCTTTTCAATGGATTCGATGTCATCTTCAGGGGTCATATTTTCAAAGCCCAATGCCAATGTAAATTAACTACTTTACAAGCATTGTAAATTATATAGTTTGTGCTTTAAAGAATTAAAGTCGGGAAGTTCAATGGCGGAAAGATTAGAAAAATAGACCAAATTCGGCAAAAAATCTTCAAAATTTAAAGCAAAATGACCATAAATATAGACCATACATTTATACGTGATACTAAAAAATTAATACGGAGAATTAAAATATGGACTGCTGTGGAAAAACGAAAGGAACGGATAAAGATATAATAAAAGAACAAACAGGCACTGAAAAAAAACCTGACGAAAACGAACATAACCATAGGGGTGGCTGCTGTGGTGGCGGCACTAAAGATATGTTGCTGCACCTTGTACTTATGATAGTTGCATTTTTAATAATATCGTACTTTTTAAAGAGGTGAGAAATATGAAAAAGAAGACTGTTTTAGTCCTTGGAATTCTGGCGACAATTATGGTATTCGGCGCCGTTGTTGCGCTCGCCCAGAATTCGAGTGAGAATAAAAAGGATACAGAAAATCATGAATGTACTCCTGAAATGATGAATGATATGTCAAAAAATTGTCCAGGGCAGATGATGAAATCTGGCGAAGGCAAAAATATGATGGATGGTGAAAAAGGCCATAATAATAGTGGAATGATGGGGAATGAAAAGCCAGCAGGGGAAAATACTGCAAGCAAGAGTCATTGTGGAGATATGGATCCTGGCACGGGTTCAATGATGGGTTCAAGAGGTCCAGACATGAAAAGAATGATGTAATATCTTTTATTTTACCGCAGATGAAGGCAGATAAGAAAACTGTTGGATGCGGTTTTTCTATATCTTAAGTTTTTCGTATGACTTTCATTCCACATGTTTTAATAGAAAATATAATTATTAATTTTAAGAACTAAACTGAAATGAAGCCGATAAACAAACTGATTTCATTTATTGCAGTAGGTTTGCAAAACTTGCCTTTGGGTCAATACTGGTAGCAGTAGGAATTGCAGCTTTATATATTCTGAAATGGTAGGTGCAGGAGCTATATAGGCGAACCAGACCTGGGGAAGGTATTGGGGCTGGGACCCTACTGAGACATGGTCTTTGATCACATGGTTTGTTTATGGGATTTGTTTGCATCTGCGGATGAATGTGGGATGGACCGGAAAACCTGAATGTTCAACGCCTCTGCGAATTGCTCCAAATGCATATAACCTTGCTTCATTGTTGATGAAACATGTGTTTTATACGCTTTCCGGGTTAGAGTTTAATATTGTCCATCTTTCGAAGTTTCAAAGAAAATAGTACTTTTGTTTGCATTATTAAACCACAACCCACATTAAAAAGTATGTTGTATTAGTAAATTAGTGGCCGGAAAAACACTATTATTTATCCACAGTTCTATCTTCCGGTCACACCTATCCGAATATATCAGATCTACAGAAAACATCGAGCAATATAACCTGTTTTGAATTTTTAAAGAAAATAATACTTTTATTTACATTTTATAAACCACAATCTGCTTAAAGAGGCAGTTCTAAGATATATTAGTTTACACTAACTGTAAAGTTAAGGATTAAAATAGAGGAAGGATATGGACCGAAAACAAAGAAACGTGCTTGGTGTCGGGATAGTGGTTATACTTATATTATTTCTTGGAGTGCAAAGTTTCAGTAACGCACTCTCATTTTACTATGAAGTGGATGAATTCGTCCAGAAAGCTGATACATTGGATGGTAAAATCGTGAATGTTAATGGCACTATACTAAAGGGCTCGACTGTCTGGGTGCCGGAAAAGGCCTTACTGACATTTAAACTTGCGGACAAAAACTCTTCAATCACTGTTGTATCAAACCAGGGAATGCCGGGAAATTATAAAGAGGGGATCCCGGCAGTTGTTACCGGTATTTTCATAAATGGTACTTTCGAGGCAACCCAGGTTGTCACAAAATGCCCATCCAAATATGGCGGAGATCTTGATCACGGAGACCATAACGAAACATAAAAAGGAGAAAAAAAAATGGAATTAGGTGAAACAACATTAATTATCGCACTATTATTGACCGTATACGCACTCATTGCACACATAATCGGGATATGGAAAAAGAAAAAAGAGCTTATCGACAGCGGCAGGATCGCCATAATTGGAATTGCAATACTGACTACTATCGCTTCCATCTGGCTTTTTAATCTATTTATTAACCGCAACTTTCAGTATGAGTATGTGGCATTGTACAGCAGCCTTGATCTTCCCATGATCTATACGATCTCTGCTTTCTGGGCAGGAGCTGACGGTTCATTACTGCTCTGGGCATGGCTGATATCGATCTATATTGCTGTAATAGCAGTTCGGGGAAAATCCTACGATAACCTGATGAAACATGCGATGGTCATAATTCTTGTCACTCTTTCTTATTTCTTCTATATGCTTCTGACAGTATCCCGTCCATTCAGGATGCTTGACTTCCTGCCGGTGGATGGGAACGGGTTAAATCCACTTCTCCAGGATCCAGGAATGCTGTTCCACCCAACAACACTTTTCTGGGGTTACGCAGGGGTATTGATTCCCTTTGCCCTGATGATCGCGGGTATCTATCTTGCAGACGATACATGGACATATCGCGCACGCCGCTGGGCGCTATGGGCCTGGCTTGGACTGGCTCTTGGCAACATGTTCGGGAGCTGGTGGGCATACACAGTGCTCAACTGGGGCGGCTTCTGGGGCTGGGACCCTGTTGAGAACGCTTCGTTCCTTCCCTGGCTCACCCTGACCGCATTCTATCACAGTACTATGATAACGGAACGAAAAGGAGGTATGAAATTCTGGAATATCCTTCTTATCCTTTTCACATGGGAACTTACTGTTTATGGTACGCTGCTCACCCGGAGCGGTATAATCGCTTCGGTCCATACTTTCGGGCAATCTGTGACCGCTCCGTATTATATCAATTACATGATCGTGGTACTTGCAGCCACCCTGGCTCTTGTGGCATGGAAATACAATACGATAAAAAGCAAGAAAGTCTTAGAATCTTTTGTATCACGTGAAGGAAGTTTTCTCTTTAATAACTGGATATTCATCGCCGCCACTGTATCCGTACTGTGGGGAACCACATATCCTCTCCTTTCTGAAGCATTCCGCGGCTACAAGGTGATGGTTGGCCCGAGTTTCTACAACCAGGTGAATGTACCTCTTGGCATGGCGCTTCTATTTCTCATGGCGATATGTCCTCTAATTGCATGGAGGAAAGCTTCAGTCTCCCATCTAAAGCGCAATTTCGCAAAACCCCTGGCAATTGCAGGAATTGCAATGGTCATTGCCTTTGCGATCGGTATCCGGGATTTTTATGCTCTCTTTGTTGCAGTCGCAGGAAGTGTACTGGTAGTATCCACCCATGTCCTGGATTTTTCAAGGATCGTGAACAAACAGAAGAAGCTTGAGGATGCGGGAACCATGAAGAATATTTCAAAAGCATTCTGGAATAACCGCCGCACGTTAGGCGGTTACATGTGCCATATTGCAATCCTTATGATCATCGTCAGTGCAACAGGTGCAGTGGTGTATGAGAAAGCGCAGACTTTTAACATGAGGGTCGGCGGTACGTACACAGTGGGAGATTATGACTTCAAGCTCACGAATATCGACCAGTATCCACAAGATAACAGGGATGTACAGGCAGCATATTTTGACGTTTATAAGAACGGCGAGATAATTTTGACAAAAGCCACGGCACTAATGTACCATTATGCGAAGCAGGATAACATCAATGTCAAACCAATGGCTTATACAGTGGGCATTGATGACCTCTATTTCTCAGCCCAGGCCATAACAGCTGACGGCGCCACTGTTAAGCTCAAAGTGATGCCATTGATGTTCCTGATGTGGCTGGGTGGATTCCACGTGCTTATACTGGGGATCCTGATATGCCTGTCAACAGTTGTACCGATAAGGCGAAAAATAACATCTGATGATATAAATATAAATCAAACAATTAAAAAATCAATGACGGAGAATATACATGATATATAAAGCGGTTGCAATCTGGTTCCTTCTTCTTGTATTTGCAGTGCCGGTACTGGCAGTGACAGAGGAAGAGATTTTCTCAAACTTGAACTGCCCGGATAAAGAAGGATGCATTATGATCGTTATCGATTGCACATGTCCGAGCTCGCTTGAAATAAAAGATAAGGTCAGGGCAATGCTTGACCAGGGACTTTCCGAGAAAAAGATATATGATAAGCTGATGGCAGAATATGGAAAGGGCGTTCTCGCCACGCCGCCAAAAGAAGGGTTTGACTGGATAGTGTGGCTTGCACTGCCTGCTGGTGTCATTGTGGGAGGGGTCGTTGTCTATAAGATCAGCAGGAAGAGAATGGATGAGAACGAGGAATTTGAACTGGAATATGAAAAGTTCTTGCAGGAGAAAGAAAAAAATGAATAAATTATTATCAATTTTTATAATGTTTGTCATTTTCGTAAGTGCAGCATCGGCGGCACAGATAAGCGGAAGTGTTGAATCGATCGGAAAAAAACTTCCTGGCCAGGAAGTTGTACTGAGCAGGGTAAACGCCACAGAGAGCGCTGAAACAGGTGTAGTATATACCTACATGCCTCTTTCAAATCTAATAACGGATAAAGACGGAAATTATACATTTGCTGACATTAATGATGGCATGTACAGGGTAAATGTGACATATAATGGGACAATATACGGAGAGAATCTCAGACTTCAGGGAAAAGCTGTTGTGAATTTCAATCTATCCGAAAAAATTGAAGGGTATGTCATTAAAGCAAACAAAACACTTGAAGGAGTACCGGTACGCCTCATGGATGAAGTCGGGATCGAATTAATGGATACGGCCACCGATAAAAGCGGAAAATATACATTTAATAAGGTCAATGCCCGGCAGGGTTACCTGCTGGGTGTGAATTATAGTGATGTACCATATACAGAGCATGTCAATGCATCAGAAAAAGTTAATGTCACAGTTTATGATAGCACAAAAGATGGAGATGTCCTGACAGTGAAAATCGACCATATTGTTCTTTCCAAAGCAGCGAATGGGATAAAAGTTGATGAATACGTCGAATTCCTGAATACAGGAGATAAGGTTTTTTTCAGTAAAGACCGTGCATATGTCGGCATCTCAACTCCGGAAGGTATAACAAGATTCCAGACCGATGCTATGGAATGCTGTCTTCAAAGGGAAAAAGATTCAGCATGGATAGACCCGATGAATCCTATTTTACCTGGTGATACATATAGTGTACAGATATCATATGTTTTTAATCCGGAATCAACAAAAGACATATTCTTTAAAAGTATGATCTACAATACTTCATTTATCACTCTGCTTTCCGATAAGAAAAATGGTTTCGGGATTGAAAGCCAATTTGCCAGGAAGGAAATAGTCCCGAATGAAGGGAACGAATTCGAAGTCTTAAGCTTCATGAATGTGCCAAGAGAGCAGGGACTGGATATCCGGATAACCGGGTATGTTCCTTCTAAGACAGGAAGCAGCGGGGATTTCAATTATCTTATCCCTGTGGCAGCGATTATATTGATCGGGGCTGTCTCATATCCATTCCTTAAAAACAAAATAGGCAAAAAGCCAAAAAGGCTCTTTATAAAAGCAGTACCTGCAACGAATATATCCATCGATAAGATGCAGGAAGCAGTTGATGATATATCTCAACCGGATGTTGTTTCAGAAAATGTTTCAGAAAATGTTCCCGGAAAAGATATCACTGAAATGTCCTTCGATGAATTGCTGGTTGAAAAGAATGCATCATTTGAATCGATCCTTTCTCTTGAAAATAAATTTAATGCAGGAGAAATTACGGAAAAAGAATATAAGGAACTCAAGAAAGTACATAAAGAAAATGCAACGGTTGTGTTAAAACAATTAAAAGAAGCAGCTTTAAACCTTGATTTTGACCAACCTGTGTATGAACTTGATAAAATGATATCACATATAGGTGATATAGATATCCTGGAAAAGCTGCTTGATCGAGAAAAAGAAGGAGAAAATAGGGTAGAATTAAAAGAGATAATTGAACAGAGAATAGATGATATCGAACGCAATGAGTAAACATATATGAGAGTGCGGGGAAACCCCCACCTCTGTTCAATGATGCTCCTGAGACGAGGAAAATAATGCTCAGGGTAATTATGCTTTTTACACTTCTAATATCAGGAATTAAGCCTGTCATGGCCGATGATGATATGACTTCTGAGCTGATATGCCCCTGTGAATGTGAAATGGTTATTTCTACATGCGATTGTACCACAGCAATACAGGTAAAAAAAGAAATTACCCAGATGAAGGAAAGTGGCTTTTCAGAAAAACAAATATTTTCAGCACTTCAGGCAGAGTATGGAAAGGAGATATTGGTAAGTCCTGAAAAAACGAGTTCATCATTATGGGTGGGCGGTATAATATTAAGCATTTTATTTGTATTTCTTGGATACATTTTTACAAGAAAAACAAAAATGGCAGTTATACAAGATATAAAAAAGTATGAACAGAGGTTTGAAGAAGAATATCGTGAGTTTGTTTCCGAATTAGATGAACCCAATGGTGATCCTCCTTTTGAGGACAATTCAAAGGGGGATGAAACAGACCTGAAATGAAGCAGGAGGAGTAATAATGTTAAGATCAAAAAAACATAATGAAAAGTTGAAGGCAAAAAACCAGCCATACATGAACATTTTGTTCATTGTCATCGTTATTGCGATTTTTGGCAGCGCGATATATTTGATCATGAGCAAATCAGCGGCTCTGGAACCCGTTGACAAAGATGCCATTAAAATGACCATCTCAATGGCAGGTTTTGAACCTAATATAATCAGGGCAAAGGCAGGGCAGCCTGTCACTATAAACCTTATCAATCCTGATAATTCTCACCATACTGATGGTGGCGGAGTTCATAATTTCTTTCTTTCGGGAGGCCTGGAGAGTGTGATGTCAAACCTGAATATCACAGTTTTACCCGAAAGTCAGAAAGTGTTCACATTCACGCCCACAAAACCCGGAGAGTATCACTGGTATTGCGATTCATGCTGCGGTGGCAAAGAGAATCCCAGCATGCATGGAACACTTATAGTAGCTTGAAGGAATCATGTCGATCGACCCCCAGACATTAACACTTCCCCTTGTAATTACGGCAGGCTTAATCGACGGATTCAATCCATGTGCTTTTGCAGTCCTGCTGCTTTTCATCACTTTTACCATGGGAATGCTCCGGTTTCAAACTAATTACAGGTATGGACTGATGAAAGTGGGTTCGATATACATCAGTGGAATTTTTGTAACCTATGTCTTAATAGGCATCGGTTTCCTGAGTGCTATATCTTTTTTTTCCACAACCCATGCTGTGGGTAAGGCTGCCGGATTTATCTCCATTCTTATCGGGGTGATAGTAATGAAGGATTATTTCATACCTGGCAGCCCTCTTCTGGCAATTCCCGGGAGCATGCACTCGTCAATAAACAACTGGATAAGGCGCACCACAGTTCCCGGTGTATTCGGCGCTGGCGTCCTTGTCGGCCTTTGCACAGTGCCATGCAGCGGTGGCATCTATCTTGCGGTCATAGGCCTGTTATCACTTCAATCCACGCTGGCTCAGGGCATATTATACCTCCTGCTCTACAATCTGATGCTTATCATACCTCTTGTTGCAGTTCTTCTTGCTTCATCTAACAGGAAAGTGGTAGATAAAATGGTTGCATGGCAGTCAGGGAATAAAGCAAGGATGAGATTGTTAATGGGCTCATTCATGGTTGCAATGGGATTTGTGATATTGGAGATAATATGATACTGAGGATGATATGAAATCTAAATTCATTCCTGGCGCAGTTTCGATTCTGTCGATCTTAATGATAGTGTATACATTATCCAGTGGTTCGCAAATATTAAACCAAACAGACATTGAAAAACCCACAGTTGGAGATACTAATAGAACAACGAAAACTGAGCTTCCGGAGTTTGCCGAGAAAACCGGGCGGGTGGCTGAAGCCTATATCTTTGCGGCACAGAACCAGGATAAGGTCATGTACCTTGCCTGCTACTGCGGCTGCGCTGACATGCAGCATTCTGGCAATCTCATCTCACATAAGAGCCTGAAGGATTGTTATATCAAGCCTGATGGCAGCTATGAGCCGCACGCATCCGAATGCAAGCTGTGTAACGATATAACACTTGAGGCAAGGGATATGTTGATGACGGGATCTTCGCTGAAAGATGTGAGAACGAAAATTGATAAAGAGTATTCAGGCAGGGGTATTGGAACAAATACATCGCTTCCGCCATAAGATACTTATTTTACGTTAGACGTAAAGTACATAAATTGTAAAACATAAAAAGGAGAAATGAAAAATATGCAAATAGACCCAGTTTGTGGAATGCAGGTAGATGAGAATACAGCACAGTATAAAACAGAATATATGGGAAAGACCTACTATTTCTGTGCACCGGGATGCAAGAAAGCATTTGAGTCTGAGCCAGAAAAATACCTGAAAAGCGGACCCGTAGGGATGGGCGAGAAAAAACCCTGGTGGAAATTATGGTAACCTTTTTCCCAAAAAATAAGAGGTGCATAAATGGAAAGCGAAACAAAGACCCAACATATAAATGAAGGATTTTTCAGCAAGCACAAGCATACATTAATGATGGTGCTTGGCTGCATAATTCCGCTTGTGCTTCTCGGGATTCTATGGGTTGCAGGAGTTTCGCAGAATATACTTTCTTTTGGAATACTGCTACTTTGCCCGATAATGCATCTTTTGATGATGAAAAATATGAAACATGATACCCAGAACCCTGAGAGTCAGATTAATGAAGATAAAAAAGAGATTATATGAAAAGAATTTATATTGTAATTGTCGTGGCTGCTGTGCTGGCAGTATCTTTTCTATACCTGTCAGATAACAGAAAAAGCATCTTCACAGAGAGACTTGGCGACATGACGTTGACAAGATACGAAACTAGCGAGGTTGCTGCACAGCAGATATCGAACATGTACGGACTAAAGGACATACCACTGGCGAAAGGGTACTTTGCAGTTTACGGCGGCAGGAACGGCACCATGCGTATCTGGGTCGCCGAAGCCCCAGATCATAATGCTGCAAACGATGCCTTCAGCGCAATGAATTCTATGCTCGGAGGTTCAACAGGGCACGAAGGGCATGAATATTCAGGCGATGTAGGGCAAACAGATTCGCATAAAGGGCACAGCGATGCGGGTATGATGAATGGCACCATACCTGTTAAATTGGATATTATGGAGTTTGTGAAGCCCGATGTATATATGATGAGAGCAAATAACGAATACAATTACTATTATTTTAAAATGGATTATAAGATGGGAAGAGTTTTCTGGATGATTTTTGATTCTCAGGATACTGGTTATCAATTGTCGATCGTGAAGCAGGCTGTAATGGACATATAGGAGGAGCTATGAGAAAAAACAGAACTGAAATATACCTTACAATATTCATAATCGCAGTAATAGCAGTTACTGCATCAGCTTACCTGCTGACCCGGGAGAAAAGCAGCACAAGCATGTTCCCTGATAAACTGGGCGATATGAGACTTGCTCTTTACAGGGATGGAGATGTAGCAATGACGGAAGTAAAAGGATTGCACGGCAATAATCCGGGTGTAAAGATCGAGAAAGCCTATATAGCGAACTACAGGAGCAGCCCTGACAGCAAAGCCAAATTCTGGGTATCAGAGTCCAGAACAAGCGAGGAAGCAGTAGCCCTTCTTGAGACCATGAATATAAAGGTTGGAAAAACCGGGATGTTCAGTGATTCCACGCCTATGAACATAGAAGGCATTACTGTTTATTTTGTGAGCGGAAATCCGGAACTTGGCCTATATCATTACTTCTATGCAAAAGATAAAAGAGTGTTCTGGATACAGATGGATAATCCGGATGAAGCATACAGACTCAATTTCATGAGAGAGGCCATAAAACGGATTTAACGCAATGAAATGCAATCTTGCAGTTCATAAAATTTCAAATATATCGAGGGTCTCAATCTCCGATAGCGGCACTATACCGCGAAGCCACACTCGCATATTCAACTCGCTTACGTATTCCTCTCCATAAAATGTTACATACATACTATTGGATTTTATTGCAGTGGACTCGTCTATTGTGGTCAGAAATCCGGTATTTTTGAGTACTTTACCTTCTTCATTAGTTTTTATGGGTTCGTAGTAAACGAACAATGGAGGAGCTGTCTTCTCGTGGTTATCTATGAACCTCTCTATTTCTTCGATTACTTCTTTCATCATCATTGCTATTCCTCTTTTGTGAACTACTCCCCGCTAAAGCTGGAGAGCTTCCTGCTTCATTGCTTCTCTATTGAGATTGCTCAGGCAGGCTTGAAATCCCATAGTTCCTACGGTACTCCTATTTTCTATGTTAATCGCAGCATTGTGGTCTCTATCCAGAACAAGACCACAAAAGGGGCAACTATGCACCCGTACTTTCAGGTCTTTCGGAACTGATTTACCACACCAGCTGCAATTCTGTGATGTGTTTCCTGGATTAACCAATTCAACTATCTTCCCAGCGTATTCTGCTTTGGACTTTGTTAAATTAATTAACTGTGACCATCCTGCATCGGATATGGATTTAGCAAGATGATGGTTTTGCACCATATTTTGTATTTGTAAATCCTCGAATACAATATGATCATATTTCTTAACAAGATTCGTACTTAATTTTTGATTGAAATCTTTCCTCTGATTCCTGATTCTTCGATGTACTTTTGCTACAATGACTCTCTGCTTGTTTCTGTTATTTGAACGAAGTTTCTTTTTTGAGAGATGAATCTGCTCTCTTGATAGTCTTTTTTCAGATGCTCTTAGAAATTCAGGTGGTTCTACCTGTGTCCCATTGCTCATTGTAATCAGGGAACTTAAGCCAACATCAATTCCTGTTTTTGCCTTGATCTCAACAGGTATTACGGGTATGTCGATTTCACATGAAAAAGTAACATACCACTGGTCAATATCCTTCTTGATCGTACAGGTCTTGATCGTTCCTTCGATCTCTCGATGTAATATGATCTTGATAGCTCCGATTTTCGATAAGTTGAGTTTCCCGTCTTTAAATCCAAAGCCGGATTGTGGATATGTGAAACTATTATACCTATTCCTTCCCTGAAATCGAGGATAACCGAAGCCATTAAAGAAATTCTTGAAACTTCTGTCCACACGTTTCAGGACATTCTGGAGAACCTGGGAGAATACATTTTTCTGGAAGTCTGTCTTTGACCCTGAAAGGCTATTAGCCTGATCGTAATAGTTTAACCATTCTGGTTTTCCCCAGAGAGTTGCCCCGAATGTTCTTTCCAGTTCGTTAAGTTCTGCTTGCCTCTTTCGTTCTTCTAGAGAATCATTATAGAGGTGTCTGCATGTAGAAAGTGTTCTATTCAGGGCTACTTCTTGATTTTTAGTAGGGTATATTCTGAATTGGAATGATTTCTTCATGCAGTCTCGACAATTGCTTTTTGGGATAGGTATTACACTTGCAAGGGGTCTGATTCATCCCCGTCCTAAAGGAACGGGGTTTTCTCTACACCTTGATCCACGATTTTATAAACTTCTTGGATCTTTGATAATTTAAATATATTCTAATTCGCTGGTTTTCACAAATTCTTAGTGCGTTTGATGACAGCAATCTCCTCGGTCAGTTTCTCATTTTCCATGCGTAAAACAATCAGCGATGTCAGAAGAAGTATAAATGCAATGACGGTCACAAGAACCGTACCAATCACAGTATCTCCACTGATTCCTCCTCCCCAGGACCTACAACCACAGGATGAACAGTAGCTCTGTTCCAAAAATGCAAAAAGTATTTTTTTAAACATGTTTAACGATATGTTGTTTAAGTTTCTTCAATAGATTAATTTCCATTTACAAAAACGATTAAATATTTCTTATTTTTTTTATATTTTTTAAGCAAAAACCACTTAAAGGAATCATTACAGTTTATTTGTGCATATATTTTCCATCGATAAAGGTTAAAATGACCCCTGATCAAAAACATAATATCCTTATTTTCTTGCTCGTTATGGCTTTTTTCACAGGTGCGACAATTCAATTAAGCGAGGGGTCTGTGCTTATCGGGGTTGTGATGTTCCTGATAGCTCTTGCACTTACTACAAAAATACGACTCAGCGGCACATATATTACAAAAAGGTCAAAATTTTTCATTGTGCTGGGGGTGTTTATTGTGCTAGCGGATGTTGCTTATAATCTGAAAGCAATGAACCAGCTTGGTACGCTGGACTCGATGACCTTCTTCATGGGTGCATCTTTTATAGCATACGGCACAAGCCAATACAGGCGGATAGGTGAATTTGGGATATATATGTCCGGAACTTTCATATTGTTGTTCTTGATATTCTATTCGATTCTTCCCTCGCTGAACAATAATTTCATTCACGATTTTGACCATTACTTTGTACTGCTTCCTTCCCTTGCCATCGCTAATGTTTTCTCAAATATGGACATACATGTTGTTGCGACTGAGACTGTTCATTTCAAAGGCTTTGAAGATGCTACTGTCGTGGTTGGGGGTCCATGCTCAGGTCTCTATTCCATGTTTCTGCTGATCGGCATCATTGCAGGATATACCAAGATGGAGGGCCTGAAGGATAAACGGAGGATAATTTTATTAGTTATTCTGGCGACATTTGTTGCATACATAGCCAATATGGTAAGGGTAGCAGTTCTCTACAAGGTGGGCTACTTTTATGGGATAGAAAAGATGATGTTTGTTCATGTATGGCTGGGTTGGATAATTTTCATAATAATAGCCTTTGGTATTATGATGATTTTGAATCGAACAAAATAACAGGCATAGAAATGATATTTAATTTAGAGTTTTCAATACAATCCCTTATACCTTTAATAACCACACTGATAAGCCTATTTTTTACCATCTCTGTTTTTCGCCAGTATTCACAAAGGAGGAAAGTATACCAGTTTATCTGGGGAACAGGACTCCTCATTTTTTCATTTACCACTCTATTTGAGTTTATTTCTGAAATCTATGGATGGACTATACCTATGTATCGGGCTTACTATGTATTAATAGCCTCTCTTGTTGCTATTCTGGGACTGGGAACCGTTTATCTTTTCAACAGGCGAGCCGGAAAATATTTAACTCTTTATTTTGTGGTAGTTATAGCTGCTCTTATTATTTCAACTCTGAATGTCGATGTTGCTTCTGAAAAACTGAAAGAAAGAATCGTAGGAGGCAGTGCCATGCCCGCAAATGTTAGAATGATATCCCCATTTCTTACAATTCCCGGTTCCATCGCATTAATCGGAGGCGCGTTATATTCCTGGTATATAGCACGAAGAAGTTATAACTTATTCATCGCGATAGGTGCCCTTCTTGTGGCATCTGGAGGCAGTCTATCCAGATTCGGCCTGGAATGGGCGCTGTATATGCTTGAATTGCTTGGTGTTACTGTAATGTATATCGGGTTTATTAAAAGTGAAGATGTAATAAAAAAGCGTGGTTAGATTTCATTTTCTAAACAAAAGGACACTACCAAGTTGAAAACTTAAAGGGAAAACCGCTTAAACAAAAAAGAAGATAAATTATATATCGGAGAGAAGATTACGAATAAACTGTATAAAAAAATCTTAGTAGCAACGGATGGATCGGATTACACCAAAAAAGCGACAAAACATGCATTAGAGCTTGCAAAACTTTCTGGAGCGGAACTTCATGCGATTTATGTGATAGACACGAGATATGGTTGTGGTCCAGAATCATGCATTCTTAGCGATACTTCCCCAGAAAGGTTGAAGAGTATTCTGGGATGGCAGGGGAATACAGCCATAAAATATATCGAGAAATTGGCAAAGAAGGAAGGAATCCATACTGAGAGATGGATAGTTGAGGGGAACCCGGCTGAGGAGATAGTGAGGCTTGCGGAGGAACAGTTAGTAGATCTGATAATAATGGGCACACTCGGCAGCAGTGGCATTTCGCGGTTTTTGCTGGGAAGCGTTGCTGATAAAGTTATAAGGACATCAAGTATTCCTGTTTTGACTGTAAGAAAATAATTTAATATAGAAATGTTAACATAAAAAAATTATATTGGTGAATGGTGATGAAATAAATGAACATTTTAGATAGATTGTTTGGTAAGACGAATAAAAGGGATACCAAGGAGAATAGAAATAGAACTATAAAGGTTAGACTCTCAAGATTGGAGAATTCAGGTACTGAAGAAGTAGTAGTCAAAAAACGTGACGAAGAATGTTGTTAGAATCTGAATACATATTAAAATTTAAGACTATAGAAATATACACTAGACTAAAAATAAAGACTTAATAAGATTAATATGTCATATAGTAAGTCAATAAATTTTTTAATTTTATATACTATATTTCTTTTGTTGTCTATACTGATATTGGGGACTGATCATATTAAAGCAATTATAGTAGTTTTTGGTCTTATGATAATTTTAGTTTATGTGATTTTCTTAATAAGAGTGTTTATTAAAAATAGGTGATTATGATACCATTGACTCAGGTACCGGATTAACATGATTTATTTATATATTGCTTTTGGTATCGTATGGACTGTACTTATAGCATATCTTTTAAACCTGTTTCGATTGCGAAGGACGTTATATAATGAACTCGATGTCTTAAAAAGATTAAAATTAGAATAATCATAATAAATATACTAAAGGATTTAAAATATGGCAAAAGACCCTGTATGCGGAATGTACGTGGACGAGAAGACTTCACTAAAAAAAGTAATTGGAAGTAGAACTTACTATTTTTGCAGTGAAAGCTGCCTAAAGACGTTCGAAGATCCCGAAAAAGAATTAAAAAGCATGAAGCGCAGGGTAACAATAGCACCCTCAGGAGTACTACTGCTGGCAGCCCTGCGGGTAGTAGCTATATTAACTCTGGCTGCGGGAGTGACGCTGGTCACGTGGGCACCCATTCCTTCCCTTCCGTGGTTCACCTGGGGCTACTGGTTGTTTATACTGACTACACCAGTCCAGTTCATAGGCGGCTGGAGTTTTTATACAGGCGCTTATACTGCTCTAAAGGCAAGAAGGGCAAACATGGACCTCCTGATCTCAATTGGAACGCTGACTGCATATTTCTTCAGTGTGTTTGTGCTCTTTTTCCCCGATGTTTTACCTGTAAAAGAAAAGGATGTTTATTTTGAGGTAAGCGCTGTCATAATCGCTTTTGTGCTGCTCGGGAAATTCATGACAGCGCTTTCAGGGTCCTTCAGGTCTCCGAAAACCCTTGCCCCGACGGGACATGCCTGGACACATGCAGGCAAAAGACCTTTGGTAATCCTGTGATAGCACCAGGTACATTTATCAGCAACCCGCCCCCTAAATTGGGGTGTGGTTTGTAGTGCGGGCTCTCTTTCGAGTTAAAGTATCTGGCGCCATATGGGCATGCCATGATGCAATACCGACAGCCAATACAGTAATCGTAATCCACAAGGACAAACCCATCTTTTGTCAAATACGTGGCTCCTATGATTACTTTACATCCAATTTCAGTAAATTCTCGCCTGGATATTTTCATTTTTTACAGATCGCCTCATGCCGCTCCCGCATAGAATGAGATAGATCTCACATAATCCGCGTCTTTCCACTTTAGAGCATAAACAGCGCCCTCTTTCACAATAATATCAATAGCAGGTAAAGGAGATGGCGGAGGTCCTGAGATTACGGCTCCTGTATTTGGATCAAACCTGCCTAGATGGCATGGGCAGAAAATATCATTCTCATCTGGCTTCCAGTAAGCGATGCATCCAAGGTGCGTGCATACGGCTCCGAAGGCTCTCCAGCCAGCAGGCATTTTTAAAAGGACTGCCGCTTTGCCGTTGAATAAAAACTTTTTAGCACTTCCGGTTGTAATCTCATCCACTAAAGCTATTTTTACCTCACTTGAGGTAGCCTTCACACTTGGCGGCCATAAATATTTCAATATTGTAGCTACGACCCCTGAAGCAAAAAATAATGAAACCAGACCAATTAAGATTTCACTAAACTTTCTTCGTGAAATCGTAAAAGTAATTCTATCAGTCATAATTCCCCCAGTTTTGTGCTGCAACTGTACTTTTACTTACAGTTATAATATAGCGGTCTGATTTCACACACATTATTTCAAATAAAAGAACACTTTCTTTCTTTATGGGAGTTTTGGTTTAAAATAGTAAAAAAATAGATTTATGAAGGTCTTTATTTACAAATACAAAAGAATCAGTGCTAATTTCTTTTAGTTTTTAAATCATAGCCTACTTAAGAAATAAGAACATTATTATAATTATGGAATACTCGATAATAAATTGTTTGAGAGGATGAACATGAAGAAGAGTGCGAGTATATTGCTGCTGCTTTTCATGATTACCCTTTCCCCTTCCGCACTTGGAGCAGACTCTATTAATTCTGCTATACCACCCGATGATAGTGCTTATTTCAGTAAGATATATGTGGATGGATTCAGCGTAAATTCCAACGGGTTTAAGCTTATTCTAAGGACTTATGAGCGACATCAGGAGATACACTTTAAACCTTTTCTTGCTGATATCGAGTATGTTTTAATGACGCAGGGGCAAGTAATTTATTCCAAACGTGTTGAACAGATTCCATTATCCGCGGGCAGCGGAGGAGAAATCGTACTTGATCACCACGGGCATGCAGCTCTTGAGGCAGGTAATAACTATACAGGCATGGCAAAAATTTACCTGTACAGTCAAGGCATTCCTGAATATTATCTGACTGCAAGCTCGAATTTTACAGCCAAGAATGACGCTGATATAACCGAAGTGTATGGTGACGGCATAGGTGCAAGCGCTACCATTAAAAGCAATTCCATGGTTCCCCTGAATGCTAAAATTATCTTCAACCTGAAACAGGATGGAAGGATCATCGAGACAAAAGAAATTGCGGCCCCTTCTATCATGTCAAATGACAAGGAAAAAACAGTAAACATCCTGTGGAGTGATAATTTAAACGAAGGTACATACATGGTCTCGGTGCTGTTAGATGGGAATGATATCACTGTTAACCATGATAAGATCTTTACTGTTGAAAAAAGGGTAGCAGTTACCCCCCAATCCGCAGCTCAATCAGGAAACAGTGGTCACACCATCCCGGGCTTTACTCTGATTTTTGCAATTCTTGCCATGTTTGCTCTGGTCTTAATTTTCAGACGGGGGAGGTAGGAAGTGTCTGTTGACATACGTTCTGCCCTGTTCTATTCAAAAAGAGATATCTTTAAAAATAAAAAGATCTTCATATTTATAACATTATCTATAATTTTCGCAACCGCGAATATCATTGCCATCAATGGACTTATGGATGGGATGATATACGATTTCGTGGACAACACGGTTGAGTCTTCGATTGGTCATTTAAATATTTACCCAGATGATAATGAGCGCTTTATTGATGGGCTGGGCGTAAAGGAACAGAAGCTGGATGGGTTAAAAGAAGTAGAGGCATATTCGCCAAGGCTCTCTGCAAGCGGGGTCTTATCTTTCAAAGAACTTTCTGCACCAATCGTAATACTGGCTTTTGACCCTGAAAAAGAGAGGAAAGTGACAGAACTCCTTCAAAAACTCGACGGCGGCGCTGCCATAAATTCTAATGATAAGAATGCCATCCTTGTTTCCTTTCGTCTTGCAGAAGACCTGAAATTAGATGTCGGGGATGAAGTGGATCTTGCCTTTGAGAACGGAAAAGCCAAAGTATATAGTGTAAAAGGAATTGTCCGGACTGGGGATAAGGATTTCGATAGTTCCACAGTTATTATGCATTTGAATGAGGTCAACAGGCAACTTGCTATTGATAATAGAGCTTCTGTCATCCTGATCAGGCTTTCAGATAAGGATCTGGCAGGTACATATAAACCCATGTTAATGCGGGATCTTGAAGTAAATAATGTTAAAACATGGAAGGAAGAGACCGAGTTCTTGTTAAGTTTTGCAGATGCATGGAAAGGTTTTACGGCTATTATATCCTCGGTTGGCTTGATCGCAGCAGCAATCTCGGTCGGAATAGTAATATACATAAATGTACTTCATAAAAGAAGACAGATAGGGATAATGAAAGCCATCGGAGCAACAGACTCCTTCATTTTTACGGTTTTCATAATAGAGGCTGCGCTTTTTGGTGTGATAGGAGTTTCCATCGGAAATGTTGTGGGGTACCTCGCGACCAGATACCTGGAAACGCATCCGTTTTACGACGCTATAATGCAGACATGGATAAGCGCAAGGTTCGGTTATTACCTGCTATATAACGCGACTCTCGTTTCTTTTACAGTAACGATACTGGCCGGGGTATATCCGGCTATCAAAGCAAGCAGGGTTGATATTATTAAAGCCATATGGGGGAGGTAAAATGTCGGCGGTATTCTTTTATGCGAGAAAAGACGCTGAAAATAATAAAAGAATGTTTATTTTCATTACGATAGCGATCGCCTTATCAACTGCAAATATAATTATCCTGAACGGGGTCATGGACGGCATAACCGATGATTTCCTTGAGAGGACGATGGAGACCACTTCAGGTCACCTTAATATCTATCCGGATGAAAAGGATCGGTACATAGAAGGGCTGGGTATAAAGGAAAAGAAACTTGATGGTTTGGAGGGAGTTATCGCATATTCTCCGAGAATTACCGCAGGTGGCGCTTTATCCTATAAAGAAAAATCCAAATCAGTAAAGATCTTTGCCTTGGATCCTTCAAAAGAAAACAGGGTTACAGTCCTGCTTAGTAAAATTGATTCAGGAGAAACTCTCAAAGCCGGTGATCGAGATGGGGTTTTAATATCGTATCGACTGGCAGAGGAATTAAATGCCAGAGCAGGGGACGAAGCTACTATCGTATTTGAAAAAGGAAATACCAGGGTGTTCAAGATAAGAGGGATATTGCGGACAGGAATGGCGATGGATACAAACACAGTTATAATAAATTTTGAAACCGCCGCAGAGCAGCTTAACATGAATAACAAAGCCTCAATTATTCTTATCAAGCTTTCAAATAAAGCCCTATCAGGACAGTATAAAGATATTGTCTCAGGAAAGCTTGGAATGCAAAAGGTCAAAGAATGGAAAGAAGAAGTGGAATCTATATGGAGTTCAATCGGGACATTTAAGGAGATAATCGCTACAATAAATGCGATCGGATTATTTGCCGCAGCCGTTTCGGTGGGTGTGATACTGTATATAAACATCATTCATAAGCAGAGACAAATTGGAATAATGAAAGCCATAGGAATGAAGGATGTCCAGATATTGTCGGTATATATTATCGAGGCGGCAGTTCTTGGTACAATGGGTATCCTAATGGGAGATGCACTGGGGTATGCTGGTATAAAATATTTGCAGACACACCCTTTTTCTGACCCGACCCTGGGTTCAATAGCTCCAAGATTATATTCATATCTTTTCTACGATGCCTCATTAGTCACGATGCTCATCGTTATCCTTGCTGCCGTATACCCTGCGCTGATGGCTGGCAGGATGAACATCATAAAAGCAATCTGGGGCAATTAAAATGGAAATAATCAGAACCAGTGATCTTAAAAAAAATTATACACTTGGCAAAGTTGATGTTAAAGCCCTAAACGGGGTTGACAGTTCTATAGAACAGGGAGAATTTATTGCCATCATGGGTCCATCAGGCTGCGGGAAATCAACTTTCCTGAACATGATCGGCATGCTTGATACTCCGACATCTGGGGAAATATACATAGACGGGAGCGACGTGACAGAAATGAACAGCCGCGAGAGGGCAGAATACAGGTTAAAGCACATAGGCTTTATATTTCAGTTTTTTAATCTCTTTAACGAACTTACAGCCATTGAAAATGTAATGTTTCCTCTGATGCTGAATAAGCAGCCAGATCATAAGGAACGGGCGAAGGAGCTGCTTGACCTCGTTGGTCTTGGCGACAGGCTCCACCACCTGCCGTCAGAATTATCAGGCGGACAGCAGCAGCGTGTTACTATTGCAAGAAGTCTTGCCAACAGCCCGAAAATACTCCTGGCTGATGAGCCGACGGGTAACTTAGATACCAGGTCTTCGATAGAAATAATTGAACTTTTCAGGAAATTGAATCTGGAGCGAGGGCAGACAATTGTGATGGTAACGCACAGTCTGGAAATTGGCGAGAAGGCAGACAGGATAATTCATTTCAGAGACGGAAAAATGGAGGAGGAATAAAGCATGACAGAAAAATGTATCGACATTGCGCAGTCATGTTCGATGGGCTTGAGAAAAAGGGAAGAATGAAAGCGGCGATCATGGCTGAGAGGAATGCCATAATCGAGGACATAGAAAAAGAGAGAGGTACCAGGGTCATAACAATGATCCATAGAAGAGAACCGTGGGAAGAAAAAGACGATAGCCAGATCAACATCGAGGATACGGAGCATGTTCTGATGAGGATAAGACAGACGCCAGAGGATGTGGACCTCATACTTCACACACCAGGAGGCTTTGTGCTGGCATCTGAGATGATCGCTATGGCTGTGAAGAACCATCCGGCAAAGGTCACGGTTATAATCCCTTTTTATGCCATGTCCGGTGGCACGCTTATTGCTCTTGCGGCAAATGAGATCATGATGGAGAAAGACAGCGTGCTCGGTCCTGTTGACCCGCAGTTAGGCGGTTTTCCGGCAGGCGCATTGATCTCGCTGCCAGAAAAAAAGCCCGTGGAGACAATATCAGATGATTACATAATGCTCTCAGAGGAAGCCAGGAAGAGCCTGATAAGGGTGCAGAAAATGGTAATGTGGCTGCTGGAAGATAAAATGGATAAAGAGAATGCAGAGAAACTGGCAGAGTTTTTGACGGGAGGATACATGACGCACGATACGCCCATTGTTTTTGATGTTGCAAAGAGTTTTGGCTTGAATGTTAAGCAGGGTATTCCAAAGAAAATATATGAGCTTATCAGGACGTTTGAGTTTGGTGCTTGTTCCCGACCCCAGAGTGCGAAATATTGAATAAGGAATTATACGAACTTTACCCCAAGATCAGACAAGCCATTTCTCTTAGCCATATTTATCAGGATTGCACAATTTCCGGTAAGAAAGATTATGGTAGGCAGAGACTACTTTCACCCCTGGAAGAAGATGCTGGATACGAAGGGCTGCACACCCCTCTTCAGGGGGTGTGTATTCAAATGACCCATTTTCTTTTTTCATTGGGACGACCAGGGATATTAATATCTGGTTCTTCAGGACAGGTCGAAGGCACTCAATAAGATCTAATTCTCTTGAGCCGATATAGATATTATGCCGAGTTGCCCATCGGGTGGCCAATCCCTCACCGATCCGGCCTGTGCCGCCTAGTATTGCTATTTTCATAGATCCACTCTTTTCCAGTCAGTAAATAATGTTTAACATGTTTCCGTTTAACCCTTATAAAAGCCAACCTGCAAATAATATAGCAGTTACGACTTCTTTGAAACAGAAATTAAGCCAGCCAGAGCTGGAAGCAGTGCTTGCCCATGAGTTGAGCCATGTCAAGAACCGCGATATGCTGGTTATCACAATTGCAAGCTTCCTGTCCACCGTTGCCTTTTTCCTTGTGAGGAATATGCTGTTCTTCGGTATGGGTGGCGAAAATCGTGACCGCGACAGGAGCGCAGGCGCCGCGATAATCGTTTTTGTGATATCGCTGGCGGTATGGATCATAAGTTTCCTCCTCATACGTGCTCTTTCAAGATATCGCGAGTTTGCAGCTGATAGAGGCTCTGCGGTAATCACAGGTCAGCCAAAACATCTTGCTTCAGCGCTAATGACCATCAGCGGAGTGATGGAACGTGTGCCTTCTCGCGATTTAAGGGAAGTGGAGAGTATGAATGCATTTTTTATCATTCCCGCGATCTCAGGGGATTCGATAATGAATCTCTTCTCCACGCATCCAACGGTAGAGGTTTGAAAATTATCCGCTACTTTTGTTATAAAAAGTAAAAAATCAGTAAATATTGTTTAACTTTTTAAAGCAAAAACCGGTTAAGGAATAGCGTAGATAGTAACATGTCAAGAATAAAGAGGTGAAGTTATGGACACAGTTGATATACTAACATATATTTGTAAAAAAAGAGATGATTTTGTCGCAAAAGGAATGAATGTACGGAGTGACTTAACAAAAGCAGAGCTTGTAATAGCGAAAGAGTATCATAT